>CAMLNJ010000605.1 GCA_946481225.1 uncultured Verrucomicrobiota bacterium
TCAGGGTGGCTCGAATCCGCACGATTCTGCGCGTGGCGGTCGAGGTCGGGGTGACCCGCAGAGTTTGGCGGCCGGGCGAGGCGGCGATCATGGCGACGGAGTAGCTCTCGGGTTCCATCGTGGTCCAGACCAGGTCTTCGCCGAGGGCTTCGTAACTCAACCCGAGGTCGGTGGCTCCGACGACGAGGGCGTGGTCGAAGGCGAAGGCGCCGTCGACCATGCGGGCGACAGGCAGCCCGGCGGTGTCGGAGGCGAGGGGGGACATCGCCAGCGTGTATTCGAGGAGATTGGCGACGCCGTCCAGATCGGGATCGGCGGTCGGGCCGGAAACGGCGTCGTTGGCGGCATCGGCTTCGGAGAAGTTTTCCGCGCGCCATTCGGCATAGGTTCTGAGTTCGCGGCGGTAGAAGTAGGTCAACATGCGCGACGAGCGCGTCTCGGTCGGGACGGGCGCGGTCGAGCCGGTGAGGCGGGTGGTGAACTCGAGGACGAGGATATGATCCTTCTCGGGGTCGATGCCGGAGACCGTCCGCGTGGCGGTGGTCGCGGCGAGCGCGGGCGCGTTGTCGACGACGGTGAAACTCGAAAGGCTGGAGTAGTCGCCGGCGGCGAGCTGTTCGATCATTTCGACGGTGAGCAGGCCTTCGTAGAGGGTGAACGAGATCGAGCCGCCGGAGGCGGGCGCGTCGTCCCATGCCTGCCAGGCGAAGTCGGCCGAGGCGGAGGGGATGGGAAGAAGCGGTTGCGGGGTTTGGAGGACGGGAGTCCGCGGCCAGTCGCCGGTGGAACTCACGGCGAAGTCTCCATGCACCGCGGCGCCGGAGAAGGTTTTCCAGTCGAGATGGAACGCGTAGGCGCCCGCCGGCCAGGCGGCGTCGAGGGCGAGCGAGGGCGCGGGCTGCGATTGGGTAGGGGTGTAGGTGAAGGTCGCGGCGAGCTGGGTCGCGGTTTCGTTGAGGGCGAGGGGGGTGGCCGCCGAGGTCGGGGAATCGAAATCGCCCGCGACCAAGCGGACGCCGGTGACGGTCACGGAGTAGCGGGCAAGCACCTCGATGGGCGTGGTCGTTTCGACGATCACCGAGGTGCGGGCCGCCTCGAGCGTGATCGTGGCGGGCTGGGCCGTGAGCCTGATACATGGAGCGACCCACGCGGCGAAAAGAAAGAGGCCAACCAGGATCGGACCTTGGCGGGTGGGCATGGGCAGATGCTGTTGTTTCGCCCGCCGGTGGCCACGCAAAACGTGGTCGGGGACGGCCGTCGTCACCACTTCCAAACGCCGCTCGAAGAAATCGGGCGCGCGGGACGGCGGCCTCGGTCCGGTTTCATCACGTCTTGCGGCGGGTTCATCCAGCTCGAGGGCGGGTTGGTCTCAGACGCGGGGATTTATTTCCGGGGAACGGCTAAGGTGAGCCCATGCCTCGACGGCCAAGCGGTCGGAAGGGGCCAATCTCAACCAAGACCAAGAAAGCAAACATCATGAAACTCCTCGCCACCACCGCCACCACCGTCGCGTTCGCCATCCTGGCGGGCGCCTCGTTCGCCGCCGATTCCACCACTTCCCCCCGTCCCGCCGGCGGCAAGGGCAAGCGCCGGAAACCGGACTCCGCCCAAGTCGTCGCCCACCTGACCGCGGAATACAGCAAGGTCTCGTCCTTCGACCTCAACCAGGACGGCAATCTCGACTCGACCGAGCAGGGCAAGCTCGCCGCCGCGATCACCGCGGGCACGGTCTCCTTCGCTCCCCCCGCGGGCGGTCGCGGTCCCGGGCCCCGCGACGGGTCCGCCGAAGGCGCGCCGAAGGGCGGCGCCCCGTCGGCCGAGCGTCGCGCCGAGCGCGTGGCCGGCATGTATGCCGCCGTGGCGCCTTATGATGCCAACGCGGATGGCACCTTGAGCGCCGACGAGCAGGCCGCGCTCAAGACCGCGGTCGAGAGCGGCAAGCTGCCGATGCCCGGGCGCGGTCCTAAGGGCGCGGGTCGCGGGCCCGGCGGTCCCGGCGCCCAGGACGACGAGGGGAACTGAGCGTCCGCCACGATTCTCCATCCCCCCAAGCCAGACAAACCACCCGGGGCGCGGTCGGCGTGTTCACGCGGCCGCGCTTCGGCTTGTCCGGGCTCGCGAGACTTTGGGCTCTGTTCGCGTCGGCTTTTGCATAAACATTTTTTCCGTCGCACGCTCATGACCCCCTCGTCCTCTTCGTCTGCTTCGTCCGCTTCGCAGGCGTGGCGCGCACCCTTGCTGCTGAGTCTTGGCGCATGGCTGGCGCTCGGGGTGTTTTTCATCGCCCAGGCGATGTTGATCGGCTCCCTCGATTTTGAGACGGCGCTGCGCATGACCGGTCCCTCGTTGCTCGTGTGGGGATTGTTTTCCCCGGTGGCGGTGACCCTGGCCTTTCTCTTTCCGCTCGAGCGGCGGCGCTGGCTGGCGGGCGGGGCCGCGCACATGGCGGCCTGCGCGCTGTTGTTGACCGCGAGCCAGTGGGCGGCGGTGAACTTTGCGCCGCGCCGGATGGCGCCGGACGCGCCCGCGCGGCGGATGCGGCCCGACTTTCCTCCCGGCGCCGGGCCGCAGGGCGGGCCCATGCGCGAAGGTGGGCGGCCACGCGGCATGGGGCGCCCGCCGCTCGCCCGGGCCACGATCGACCTCCTGTTCTACGCGCTGCTCGTGAGCGCTTCGCAGGCGGTCTTGTGGTCGCGGCGCGCGCAGGAGCGCGAGCGGCGCGCGCTGGCGGCCGAGGCGCG
>CAMLNJ010000606.1 GCA_946481225.1 uncultured Verrucomicrobiota bacterium
ACGGCATTCAAGCATGCGCTCATGCGTGGCCTGCGCGACGGCGAGCCCTTCCTGCTCCTTGAACAAAGCCCCTCGCATCAAAATTGGGCGCCCTCCTGCCGGCTCAAGCGGCCGGGCGAGCTCCGCCAGATGTCCTACCAGGCGATGGCGCAGGGCGCCGACTCGGTGATGTATTTCCAGTGGCGCCAGTCGCGCGGCTGCATCGAGAAATACCACGGCTCCATCCTCGAACATCACGGCCGACCCGACGCCCGCGTGTTTCGCGAGGTCTCGGCCCTCGGCGCCGAACTCGCCTCGCTCGGCACGGCGACCCTCGGCGGCCGCGTGCCGGCCCGCGCCGCGGTCCTGTTTGATTGGGAGTCCTGGTGGGCGCTCGCCGCCTCGAGCGGCCCGCGCCGCGACTTGGATTACACGTCCGAGGTCGTGCCCTACTATGCCGCGTTGCACGCGTCGGGCATCCAGACAGACGTGATCGGCTGGGACGCCGACTTCGACCGCTACGACGTGATCATCGCGCCCTGGACCACCATGGTCACCGCCGCGCAGGCCGTGCGCATCGAGGCGCGCGTCCGGGCCGGGGCGAGCTTTGTCGCCACCCATTTCACCGCCCGGGTCGACGAGAACGACTACATGCACGAGGGCGGCGCTCCCGGGCCCCTGCGCGGCGTGCTCGGCATCACCGTCGAGGAATACGACGCGCTCCCGATCGGCGCGATCAACGGCGTGCGTTTCGAGGCCGACGGCGCCGAGGCCTCCGTCTCATTCCTCTGCGAACGGCTCTGGCTGCACGGGGCCAAACCGCTCGCATGCTACACCGCCGACTTCTACGCCGGCGAACCGGCCATCACGGTCAACCACCACGGCCTAGGCGACGCGTTCTATCTCGCGGCCAAGCTCGAGCCCGCCGCCCTCGCGGGTTTCCTCCGCAAGGTCTGCGCCGGACACGGCATCGCCTCTCCGCTCGCCGACGGCGCTCCGCCGCCCGAAGGCGTCGAAGTGAGCGTGCGCCGCGCCAACGGCGCCTCGCCTCTGCTCTACCTCATCAACCATGCCGCCGCCGAGCGCCAGGTCGCGCTCCCGGCCGGCCCCCGGCGCGACCTGCTCACCGGCGCCGTGCTCGACGGCGCGGCCACCCTCGCGCCCCGCGGCGTGCTTATTCTTCAACCTCTCGGATCCCAGTCATGAAATTTACAGACGGCCAATGGCTTCTTCAACCGGGCGTAGCCGCCCACTATCCCGCGGAGGCGCATGACATCACGCCTTCCGAGGATCGGCTCGTCATCCACGCGCCCACCCGGCCCATTCGCCATCGCGGCGATACGCTGCAAGGCCCGTTGCTCACGGTCACGCTGAGCTCGCCGATGGAGGGCGTGGTTCGCGTCCGCATCGACCACTTCACCAACGGCGGCCAGGCCGGCCCCGTCATCCCGCTTCAGACGGGCAACGACGCATGCGTCCCGGTTCGCTTCGAGAAAACGGATACGTCGACCCTGCTCCACGCCGGCTCGTTGTCCGCCCGGGTGAAGAACAAGGACGGCTGGGAAATCTCCTTCGAGTCCGAAGGCCGAGTGCTCACGCGTAGCGGCTGGCGCGGCATGGCCTATGTCCAGCGCGACGGACGCGAGTCTTTCGTCCACGAGCAGCTCTCGCTCGGCGTCGGCGAGTGCGTCTACGGCTTGGGCGAGCGTTTCACCGCCTTCGTGAAAAACGGCCAGGTGGTGGAAAACACCAACAAGGACGGCGGCACCGCCTGCGAGCAGGCCTACAAGAGCGTGCCCTTTTACCTCACGAACCGCGGCTACGGCGTGCTCGTCAACGAGGCGGGCCCCGTCTCCTTCGAGGTCGCCTCCGAAAAGGTCGCGCGCGTGCAGTTCAGCATCCCCGGCGAGAGCCTGGAGTATTTTGTGATCGCGGGACCGACGCCGAAGGAAGTGCTCGCCCGCCTCACGGCGCTTACCGGCCGCCCGGCTCTGCCGCCCGCCTGGTCCTTCGGACTCTGGCTGTCGACCTCCTTCACGACCGACTACGACGAGGCGACTTGCACGAAGTTCATCGAGGGCATGAAGCAGCGCGACCTGCCCCTGCACGTCTTCCACTTCGACTGCTTCTGGATGCGCGAGTTCGACTGGTGCAACTTCGAGTGGGATCCGCGCGTGTTTCCCGATCCCGCTGGCATGCTCGAGCGTTTCCACGAGCGCGGCCTCAAGATCTGCGTCTGGATCAATCCTTACATCGGGCAACGCTCCCGCCTTTTTGCCGAGGGCGCCGCGCACGGCTACTTCATCAAGCGCGCCAACGGCTGCGTCTGGCAGACCGATCTCTGGCAGCCGGGCATGGCGATCGTCGACTTCACCAACCCGGCGGCCCGCGCCTGGTATTCGGCGCACCTCCGCCGCCTGCTCGACATGGGCGTGGACGCGCTGAAGACCGACTTCGGCGAACGCATCCCCACCGACGGGGTCGTCTACCACGACGGCTCCGATCCGGTGAAGATGCACAACCTTTACCCGATCCTCTACAACGAGTGCGTCTTTAACGTCATCCGCGAGGCGCGCGGCGAGGGCGAGGCCGTCCTCTTCGCACGCTCCGCCTACGCGTCGAGCCAACGCTTCCCGGTGCATTGGGGTGGCGACTGCTGGTCCACCTTCGAGTCGATGGCGGAGAGCCTGCGCGGCGGCCTTTCGCTCAGTCTCTGCGGCTTCGGCTTCTGGAGCCACGACATCGGCGGCT
>CAMLNJ010000607.1 GCA_946481225.1 uncultured Verrucomicrobiota bacterium
CATGCGCACCCTTGCCGCCGCCGACCTCGTCGCCGCCCTCAATTGGCGTTACGCCACCAAACAGTTCGATCCGGAGCGAAAGATTCCGGCGGCGGATTGGAAAGCCCTCGAGGAGTCGCTGCGGCTGGCGCCGTCGTCCTTCGGCATCCAGCCGTGGAAGTTCATCGTGGTGGAGACGCCGGCGCTGCGCGCGAAACTGCGCGAGGCTTCCTGGGGACAGACCCAGGTGACGGACGCGAGCCACCTCGTCGTGCTCGCGGTGAAGCAGGCGGTCGACGCGGAGCATCTCGACCGCTATTTCGCGGACACGGCGACGACGCGCGGCGTGGCGGTCGAGTCGCTCGCGGGTTTTCGCAAGGTGATCGACGGCTTTGTCGCCGGGAAGACCAAGGCCGGCCAGCTCGAGGTCTGGTCGGCGAAACAGGTCTACATCGCGGCCGGGCAGTTCATGGCCGCGGCGGCGGTGCTCGGAGTCGACACGTGCCCGCTGGAGGGGATCGACCCGGCGAAGTATGACGAGGCGCTTGGACTGGCCGGCACGGGGTGGGTGACGCAAATGGCGATCGCGGCCGGCTATCGTGCGGCGGGCGACAAGTATGCGGCGACCCCGAAGGTGCGTTTTCCGGCCGCCGAGGTGGTCGAGCGCCGGTAACGCCGAAGATTCTCCGAGAGCGTTTCAAATAGAACCATAGCCGCTCCCGTGTCGGACGAGTTGCCCGATACCGGGGACACGGCCGACACGGCCGTGGCTACAACTTCATTTGAACCGCGCTGGCCCGAGGCTGGATCGGAGTGCGGCGCAGGCTTGACCGCGGGCCTGGCTTCCGGGGATAGCGCGGCCGACCGGTATTGGCGGGCAGCGAAGCGGCGGAAGCGCGAGGGGTTCCGCCGCGGGGAGCTATGCGCGCGAGAGGCGGAGCGGGTGGGGCTCCGGTTGGTCGCGGTGCGTGTTGTTTTTAGCGCGTGGCGTTGCGGGTCGCCTGGGCTTTTTCGCGGGCTTCGCGCATCTTGGCCTGCATGAGTTGCTGGGCCTGCTGCTCGTTCTGGAGTTTCTTGAGGGCCTCGACCTGCGAGGGCATAAGGACGCCTTGGGCGCGGGCGATGGTGGCGTCGGTGATGAGCGTGTTGCGGCCCGCCTGTTGCCCCGTCTCGGCCAGGATGGTCGTGAGCATCTGGGACTGGGTGTCGTTGAGCGGCTGGCTGGAGTAGGTGAGCTTTTGCGAGAGGTCATTGATCGTGGAGCGCTGCGGGGCGGTGGTGTTGTAGGTGTTGATCGAGGCGAGCACGCCGGCGCCGAGCTGGGACTCGATATTGGCGTCGACCTCGGACTGCAGCTCGGCGGCGAGCTGGCGGAGTTCGTCGCGGTTGTCGCGGGGATTCAGGCCTTGGGCGGCGGCGCTGGCGAAGACCTCGCGGTTGGCGTTTTCGCGTTCGGCGAGGAGCGTCTTGAGCGTGGCGATTTTGTCGGCGGGGAGGTTGAGCTGCTTGAAGAGCGCGCCGTAGCGCTGCTCGACGCGCGCTTCCTGCTCGAGCTTCATCGCGGCGGCGAACTCGGGGTCTTTCATGAGCTCGGCCATCTGTTGGCCGAAGCCGCGGGCGCCGCGGCCGCCAAAGCCGCCGGGACCGCCCGGGCCGCCGTCCTGGGGCCCGTTGTAGCTTTCCGCCTGCGTGTCGGTCGCGGGGGGGGCGGGAGCGGCGGCCGGGGCGACGAGGGGAGCGGGGGCCGCGGCCACGTTGATCTCGGTCTTTTTGACCTGAAGGGCGGGGGCTTTGCGGGCGTCGGCGAGTTGTTGACGCGTGCGGAAAAGTTGCAGTCCCAAGGCCAGGGTGGAGGCGGCGAGGAAGATGATCGCGATGTTTTTGGTGTTAGACTTCATGGAGGGGCGGCCGGGGCGTATGGAAGCGTGACGCCATGAGGCGTCGGCGGGTTACGCGGGACGCGGTTGCGGGCGGTGCTGCGAGCATCTCGGCCGGACCGGGGCCTGATTCTCCTTTGCCGGTTGCGCGCGGAGTGTCCGCCGGAGGGATCGGTTTCGGTGTAGCAGCGGGGGCCGTCCTCGGGTTGGGAGGAACACGGCCGACACGGCCGTTGCTACAGGACGGCGCGGGAGGGATACGGCCGGGGGAAACGTGGTCGGGTCCCCCGGCTCGGGAAACTGAGCGAACCGCTAACGAGGCGGGAACTCGAAGTCGGCCTTCTTTTTGTCCTTGGAGAGGACGAGGTAGGCGCTGAAGGCGCGGCCGGCCTTGGACATGAAGCCCTCGACCAAGTCGGTGCGGCCGTCGGCGAGGAGCTGTTGGACAAGCTTGGGCTCCAGTTTCTTGCCGCAGATTTCCTGTTTGGTCTGGAAAACCGCGCGGGGCGCGCCGTCGGCGCCGGGCTTGGCGACGATGAAGGCGTCGGCGGTCTGGTAGAGCTCGCCGTCCTTGTGGGAGGGGCTGGGGCCGAGTCTGGTCGCGGTCGATAGGTCGAGAGGGGCCTTGGCTTTGCGCTCGACGGGCTTGCCGTCCTTGCCGGTTTTCGGCTCGCGGGGCGGGAACTCGAAGTTGGCCTTGTTGCCGGCTTTGACGAGGTAGGCTTTGAAGGGCCGGCCGAACTTGCTGATGAAGTCCTCGATGAGCGGCGTGCGGCCGGTCTCGATGCAGGAGATGAGGTCCTCGCGCTTGAGCTCGCGTTTGCAGAGGATGCGGGAGAGCGAGAAAGTCTGCTCCCAGGCGCCTTCGGCGT
>CAMLNJ010000608.1 GCA_946481225.1 uncultured Verrucomicrobiota bacterium
CGATCACGAACACCAGGTGCCAGTTATGGATATGACCGATGCCGGGCAGCTCGAGCCAGTCTTCGCGGCCGCGAGGGGGGGCGGGCAGGGCGACGAGGGCGCGGGCGAGTTTGTGAAGGTTGCGGGCGCGCGTGTAGTAGCCGAGGCCCTCCCAGAGTTTCACGACCTCGGCTTCGGAGGCGGCGGCGAGGGCGGCGAAATCGGGCAGCTCCTCAAGCCAGCGGGCGAAGTAGGGGAGCATGGTTTTCACCTGCGTCTGCTGGAGCATAAACTCGCTTACCACGGTCTTGTAGAGCGAAGGCTCCTCGCGCCAAGGCAGGCGGCGACGGTGAACGCGATACCAGCCGAGGAGGGCGGCCTGGAATTGAGGGGCGGATTCGGTCGGATGCTTGGCCACAAAAAGCACAGAAGGCACAAAACGCGGGGATGCTCAAAGACGCAGATTCCTTTTGTGCTTTTTGAGGCTTCTGTGGCCAAATCACTCCCTTTCGCGAATGCCCAAGAAACCCGCCGCCGATTCCGACGCGCCCAAGAAGCTCGCCAGCTACACCTTGAAGGTGACCGACGAGCAGTTGACCAAGCTGGGCGCGTTGCTCGCCGCCAAAGGCTGGGAGCGCTTCGACGTGGCCTACGCGCGCTTCGCTTTTCGCAACGACGCCGCGAAGGTCAACGTGACCGGCTACGAGAGCAAAAAGGTGGTGATCGCCGGCAAGGGCACGGAGGAGTTCGTCACCATGGTGATCGAGCCTGAAATCACCGGCGCGCCGAAGCTCGGTTACGACGAGGTGCTGCATCCCGATTGGTTCGAGGACCACGCCGGCTGCGATGAATCGGGCAAGGGCGACTTCTTCGGACCGCTCATCGCCGCCACCGTGATCGGCTCGCGCAGCATGATCGAGAAGTGGCGGGAGGCGGGGGCGCAGGATTCGAAGAAGATGACCGAGTCGCGCATCCTCGAACTCGACCGGATCATCCGCGAGACGCCCGGCGTGGTGGTGAAGTTGATACACGCGCGCGACATGCGCCAATACAACAGCCTAATGGGGACGCGTTTTCGGAGCCAGAACCAGATTCTCGCCTTCCAGCATGCGCGCGCCCTGCAGGAGGCGCTCGCGGAAAAACGCGTGCCGTGGGGGTTGCTGGACCAGTTCACCGAGGATCCGCTGGTGCAACGGGAGCTGACGAAACTCGGCGTGAGCGGTTTCGAGCTGCGCATGCGCACCAAGGCGGAGGAGGACCCGGTCGTCGCGGCGGCGTCGATCGTCGCCCGCGCCGAGTTCGTGCGGCAGATGCATACGCTCTCCCGGCGTTTCGGGGAGAAGCTTCAGAAAGGCGCGAGCGCCGCGGTGAAGGTGCAGGCGCACGATATCATCCGTCGCTTTGGCGCCGACGCCCTGCGTGATTTTGCGAAACTGCATTTCCGGACCGCCTACGAGGTTGTGAGCGAGGCGGGAAAGCTGGACGAATTGCCGCTCAAGCCGCCTCCGCCCAAGATGGAGTGGGGCGGGTAAATCCCATCCGCCGGCCCGCCTCCGCCCCGCGTCCTCTTCCACCTCGCGCCCACTTCGCCTCCGCCCATGTCCGTCAAACGTCGTCAGCTCCGCGGCTTCGATCTGAAGCAGCTTCAGGAGCATCCCGAGCTGATCGGGGTGGACGAGGCGGGCCGCGGCGCCCTGGCCGGTCCCGTGGTGGCGGCCGCGGTCCTCGTCACCCGCGCCTTTCTCGAAAGCCGCTGGGCCGACGAAAACGCGCGCCGGATCAACGATTCGAAACAGCTCAGCGCCGCCGAGCGCGCCGCTCTGTATCTCGATTTCGAGGCCTTGGCGGCGGAGGGGCACATTCACGCGCAGTTTGGCGCCGCCACGGTGTCGGAGATCGAGACGGAAAACATCCTCGGCGCCACCAAGTTGGCGATGCGTCGCGCCCTCGAGGGCATTTATCCGCCCACGGCCTTCGCCCCGCCGCCCCGCGAGCCCGATCTTTTTTCGTCGCCCGAGGAAGTCGCCGCGTTTCGGCCGCCGGCGCAGGCGCGTATCCTGATCGACGGGCTGGCGTTAAAAAATTTCCCGTATCCGCATCACGGCGTGGTGCAGGGGGATGGGCGCTCCTTGTGCATCGCGATGGCCTCGATCATCGCGAAGGTGCGGCGCGACCGCATGATGACCGAGCTCGACGCCCTGCATCCCGGCTACGGTTTCGCCCAGCACAAAGGTTATGGGACGGAGGAGCATCGCGACGCGGTGCTGCGGCTCGGGCGTTGCGTCGAGCATCGCGAGATATTTCTGCGCAAGCTGCTGGCCTCCCGCGTGGACCCGGCGCAACTGGGCCTTTTGGAGGATTGAACCGAACCGAAAAGTGGCGCGGGCGGTGACGCAGGCGAGGGGACGGAGCGCAGGAATGTGACGAGCGCGGCAAGGCGCGTGGAACGCGCGGCGGCGGGAGGCGCGGGAGTTTTTCGACGTTTACGGGCGATGGAGGCCCGTTCCAAGGTGTCCTTCATGTCCATGTCCGCGCCGTCGCAATCGCCGTCTTCTCCCGTCGCGCCCTCGCCCACCCGCCGCATCCTCGGGGTGGAGTTTTTTGTCGGCACGATCGAAGAGGCGACCGAGCGGGCGGCCGGGGGCGGGCTCGTGGTGGGGCCTTCGGCGCCCGGGCTGGCGGTGGATCTGGTCAATTCGCCCTCTTATAGCGAGGCGCTGTCCACCGCCGATCTCGCCATCACGG
>CAMLNJ010000609.1 GCA_946481225.1 uncultured Verrucomicrobiota bacterium
AAAGAGCGGTGGTTGACCACGCTGTCCCAGAAGGTGTTCACGCCGCGGAGGTCGGCGGGGTCGCCGGTGAGGAGGTAGTCGCGGGCGAGGCCGACGATCTTGGGAACCTGGGTGTTGCCGTGTTTGCCGTCGAGGATGTCGCGGCCCTGCTTGAGGGGACCGAGGATGGCGTCGTGGTGGAAGACGGTCTCGGCGAGCCGGAGGTATTTGGGGTCGCCGGTGTCCACCGTGAGGTCGGCGAAGACCTCGTTGAGGCCGCCGAACTCGGCCTTGAGGATTTCCTGGGCCTGGGCGGGCGAGAGTTTTTCGTAGACGCCGGCGAGGTAGTCGGCGAGGCGGCGTTCGACTTCGAGGGCCTGCTTGCTGCCGGCGAAGCGGTGGGCGTCGCGCAGGCCGGCGAGGACCTTGTGGAGGTTGTAGTTGGGCACCCACTCGCCGTTGAGGTTGAAGCCGGAAGCCTTGATGCGGCCGGCGCGGAGGTCCTCGTAGATGCGTTTGTCGACCGGGAGGACGTAGCCGTCGCCGTTCGCGCGCTGGCAGGCGGCGAGTTCGGAGACGATGTAGTCGACGCGCTCCTGGGCGCGGCGTTTCACGGCCGGATCGTCGGAGGCGGCGCGGAGGGCGGAGACGGCCGAGAGGTAGTGGCCGAGGCCATGGCCGTTGATGCCGCGGGCCTCCCAGCCGCCGTAGCGTTCGGCTTTCTTGGACAAGCCGGCCTGCTGGCGAAAGCCGGCGAGGAGGCGGTCCGGATCCACTTCGTCGATGAGGTAGCGGATGTTGACCTCGAGGCGGTCCTTGAAGGGGCCCGGCAGGAGGTGAACGTGGTCGAGGGGGAAGGCCTGGGCCTGGAGCGGAACGGGGGCCGCGGCGGCGGGTCCGCCGAAAGCGGCCAGGCAGATCCCGAGAGCGACGAGGGCGGAAGAGAAACGCTGCATGTGAAAGGGGAACGCCGACATCCGGGGAAGTTAACGAGAGCGGCGAAGGCGTGGCTTAGCGCGAGTAGGCGGTCTGGAGGCGTTCGTATTCCTCGGCCCGCAGGGGAAGGACGGAGCCTTGCTGAAAGCGAAACGGGAAGCGGCTCCCCTCGAGCGGAAAAAACATGCCTTCGGAGAGATTGCCGGCCACGTAGGTCCGATAGCCTCTACGAGAATCGGAGAGGAGAAGCGCCCAGGCGTTGGGAACGCCGTCGGTCGACATCGACAGCGGGTAACAAGCGGGCGAGTCGATACCGGCCTCCTCTCCCAGCGAAAACCCGACGTGGCGCCAAGGGCCGCCGAGCCTCGGGGCCGTCTCCATGAGGATGGATTTCGACTCGTTGTCCCTCGCGAAACGGTAGTAGGCGTGGCCGGCGTTGATGACCGCAGGGTCGCCGAAGCTTCCCGATTTCTCGATAAAGGGAAGGGGGGAGTCGAAAGTGACGAAATCGCGGGTGTAGCTCGCCCAGACGCTGTGTTTCAAGAATCCGTCGGTCGAGAGCGTGGAGGCCCAATAGACGAGGTAGGCTTTTTTCTCCGGATCGTAGATGGCCTCGGGCGCCCAGGCGCAGCCGGACAACTCATGGGCGACCGAGGCGAGGCGCGGAGCGGACCAGTTCACCAAGTCCGACGATTCCCAGATCACGATGGAGCGGCTGCCGGTGCGCATGGCCCGCTTCCAGTCTCGGTTGCGATGGACGGCGAGATCGGTGGCGAGGAGGTAGAACTTCGCGCCGTCGTGGGAGCGCAGCAGAAAGGGATCGCGCACGCCCCCCTCCCCCACCTCGCTCACGAGCACGGGCGCGCCGCCGTTGAGGGCGGTCCACTCGCGACCGTCCTTGCTGAGCGCGAAATGGATCTGTTCCTCCTGCGGCTGCCGTTCCCCGCGGTAGGTGACAAAGAGATAGCCGGCGGGCTGGGCGGCGATGGCCTCGACGGCGACAAGCAGCAGCGAGGCGACGAGGGTGAACAAACGGGGACGGGTCATCATCATGGCGGGACGGGATGTCAGTGAACGGACGAGGAGAAGGGAACGCGGGACCGGGACGCGACGCGGACGGGCCGGATGCCGGCGTGGGTGGGCGTGACGCGGCGGATGGAGCCGTCGGTGGCGAACTCCATGCGGTCGATGCAGACCTCGCGATGGTAGCCGGCGTCGCGGCCCATGCCGATGCCCTTGGGGTGGTTGAAACGGTGATACACGATATACCACTCGTCGCGGCCCGGCATCTGGATTACGGAGTTGTGGCCGGTGGCGTAGATGGCGGCGGCGGGGTCCTTGGCGATCACGAGGTTGTCCTTCGGGATCTCCAGCGGACCAAGGGGCGAGGCGGCCGTGGCGTAGCGCACGCGATAGTTCTCGCTGCGGGTGTCGTCCTCGGACCAGAGGAAGTAGTAGCGACCCTCGCGATGAAAGACCGTGATGCCCTCGCGGAAGGTCTTGTCGGGGGTCAAGACGCGGATCGTGTCCTCCTTGATCGAGAGCATGTCGTCGGAGAGCTCGGCGACAGCGAGGTAGTTATTCCCCCAATACAGATGGCACTTGCCCGTTTTCGGGTCCTGGAACACGGCGGGATCGATCTGCTGGCCGCCGGTCACGCCTGGCGGACGGCTGGCGACGACGGGGCGGCCGCTGTCCGTGAAGGGGCCGGCGGGGTCGGAGGCGACGGCGACGCCGATTTTTTGCTCGGCGCAGAAATAGTAGTAGTAGCGGTAGCCGGCGGGGGTCT
>CAMLNJ010000610.1 GCA_946481225.1 uncultured Verrucomicrobiota bacterium
GCCAAAACATCCTCCATGTCCGACCTCCCCTCCTCCGCGACCTCCGCCGCCACCTCTTCCGCCGACGCCGCCCCGGCTCCGGCCAAGATCCAGCTCAACCCCGAGCACGTTCTCCGCATCACCCAGGAGATTCCGGGCATCAAGGTCGCCCAGGTCGCCGCCACCGCCCAGCTCCTCAAGGAAGGCGCCACCGTCCCCTTCATCGCCCGCTACCGCAAGGAGGTAACCGGCGAGCTCGACGAGGTGCAGATCACCACCATCCGCGACCGCCTCGAGCAACTCGCCGCCCTCGACGAACGCCGCGCCAGCATCCTCGGCTCGCTCAAGGAACGCGGCCTCCTCACCGACGCCCTCCGCGGCCAGATCGAGTCCGCCGACACCATGGCGCGCCTCGAGGACCTCTACCTTCCCTTCCGCCCCAAAAAGCGCACCCGCGCCACCATCGCCAAGGAGAAGGGCCTCGAACCCCTCGCCGAGCTCATCTGGGCCCAGGACGCCGCCACGACGGCCGACGCCCTCAACGCCGCCGCCGCCGCGTATTCAGGCTGCGAATACCAGCCAGACGACGGCAAATCCCCGCCCACCCCGCGCCAGAAGATCGCCGACGCCAACGAGGCCTTCGCCGGCGCCCGCGACATCCTCGCCGAGCGCATCGCCGACGACGCCGCCTCGCGCGAAAAACTCCGCGTCCTCTACCGCGGCTCCGCCATCGTCTCGTCCAAGGTTCTCCACGGCAAGGACACCTCGCCCGAGGCCGCCAAGTTCAAGGACTACTTCGACTGGACCGAGCCCCTCGCCAAGTGCCCCAGCCACCGCCTCCTCGCGATGCGCCGCGCCGAGAAGGAGCTTTTCGTGATGATGCGCATCACGCTCCCCGACGAGACCCTCGCCCTCGCCGAGCTCGAACGCCTCGTCATCAAGCCGTCCACCACCGCGCCCTCGTCTCCGGCCTGCGCCGCCCAGCTCCGCCTCGTGGTCGCCGACGCCTTCAAGCGCCTCCTCGCCCCCGCGATGGAGACCGAGATGCGCCTCGAGTCGAAAAAGACCGCCGACCTCGCCGCCATCAAGGTCTTCGCCGACAACGTCCGCGAACTCCTCCTCGCCTCCCCGCTGGGCCGCAAGAACGTCATGGCCATCGACCCCGGCTTCCGCACCGGTTGCAAAACCGTTCTCCTCGATCGCCAGGGCAAGCTCCTCCACAACGACGTCATCTACCCCGAGATGCGCGCCGCCGAGGCGAAGGACAAAATCCTCGGTTTCGCCGCCCGCTTCGAAATCGAGGCCATCGCCATCGGCAACGGCACCGCCGGCCGCGAGACCGAGGCCTTCGTCCGCGCCTGCGGCCTGCCCGCCACCATTCCCATCGTGATGGTCAACGAATCCGGCGCCTCCATCTACTCCGCCTCCGAGGTCGCCCGCGAAGAGTTCCCCGACCACGACATCACCGTGCGCGGCGCCGTCTCCATCGGCCGCCGTCTCATGGACCCGCTCGCCGAACTCGTGAAGCTCGACCCCAAGAGCATCGGCGTCGGCCAATACCAGCACGACGTCGACCAAAACGGCCTCAAGCGCTCCCTCGACGACACCGTCATGAGCTGCGTGAACGGCGTCGGCGTCGAGCTCAACACCGCCTCCAAGCAGCTCCTCTCCTACGTCTCCGGCCTCAACGCCCGCACCGCCGCCGCCATCGTCTCGCGCCGCAACGAAAAGGGCCCCTTCGCCTCGCGCGCCGAACTTCTCGAAGTCTCCGGACTCGGCCCCAAGGCCTACGAACAGGCCGCCGGCTTCCTCCGCATCCGCGACGCCAAGCACCCGCTCGACCGCTCCGCCGTCCACCCCGAGCGCTACCCGCTCGTCGAGAAAATGGCCGCCGACCTCGGCTGCACCGTCGCAGACCTCCTCGCCGACTCCAAGCTCCGCTCGAAGATCAAACTTGAGAACTACGTCACCGACACCGTCGGCCTTCCCACGCTGAAGGACATCTTGGCCGAGCTCGCCAAACCCGGCCGCGACCCGCGCGCCCAATTCGAGGCCTTCTCGTTCGATTCGAGCGTCAACAAACCCGAGGACCTGAAGCCCGGCATGAAACTCCCCGGCATCGTGACCAACGTCACCGCCTTCGGCGCCTTCGTGGACATCGGCGTGCATCAGGACGGCCTCGTCCACGTAAGCCAGCTCGCCGACACCTTTGTGAAAGACCCGGCCGAGGTCGTTAAGCCCGGCCAAAAAGTCCGCGTGACGGTGACCGACATCGACCTGCCGCGTCAGCGCATCGCGCTCTCGATGAAAGCGAATCCGCAGATCGGCGCCAAAGTCGGCGGCGCCACCGGCCCCGGCCAGCGCAATGTAGGCCCGACCGCCGGTCGGGCTGGTTTCGGCTCCGCCCCCGCCAAGCCCGCCGCCCCCCAGTCGCTGAACAACGACTGGTTCAGCGCCGCGCTGAACAAGAAGCGCTGAGCGCGGAAGCTCGCCGCCTACCCGATTCCACTGCGATTCTGTGCGCCCCAAAAAAAGCGCACGGGATCAGGGCTGACCGCCCGGGATTCCTGGCCATCGGAAAATATCGTGCAGGGCCGCGCGGTCGCACCGGGAATGGCCCTTGCTTCGCGTCCGGTAAAATAAATGTTAGGCGCATGCCCCTTCGCGCGCGTCCAAGCACTTCCGGAACAACGGCTTTCCACGTATCGTGCCGTCGCTTGTTC
>CAMLNJ010000611.1 GCA_946481225.1 uncultured Verrucomicrobiota bacterium
GCACCCCGAGATCCCGCCCGCCCACGGTCTGCGCGGCTTCCACTCCGTCACGCTCACCCACGCCGACTCCGGCCGCACCGCCCGCCTGCTGGTCGACCGCATGGGCTACCGCGAGGCCGCCCGCGCCGTCTCGGCCTCCGGCGAATCGCGCGTCCGCTACGTCGTCGCCTCCGGAGGCCCCGGCGCCTACGTCGATCTGGTCGCCGCGCCCGCCGCGCCTCGCGCCCAATCCGGCGCAGGCACCGTTCACCACGTCGCCTTCCGCGTCGCCAACGACGCCGACGAACTCGCCGCCAGAGCCGAATGGCTTGCCGCCGGCCTCCAGGTCAGCCCGCAGATCGATCGGAACTACTTTCACTCCATCTACGCCCGCGAACCCGGCGGCGTGCTCTTCGAAATCGCCACCGACCTTCCCGGCTTCGCCATCGACGAACCGGTCGAGTCGCTCGGCGCGACCCTGAAGCTACCCGCCCAATACGAGCCGCACCGCGCCACCATCGAAGCCCGGCTCGATCCCCTGCCCGTCTAAACCAAACCCTGGGCTGTGTCTCAGCACCTCGCCCCCTCCTCATGCACATCCACAGCTGGCCCCATCTCTTTCGCGCCGCGACCGATCCCTCCGCCCCGCCCCTCCTCCTCCTCCACGGCACCGGCGGCGGCGAGCACGACCTCGTCGGCCTCGCCGATCGCGTCTCGCCCGGCTCCGCGCTCCTCTCCCCGCGCGGACGTGTGAGCGAGCACGGCGCGGCCCGCTTTTTCCCGCGTCTCGGCGAGGGCGTCTTCGACCCCGAGCAGGTGATCCCGAGAATCGACGAACTCGCCGCCTTCGTCGCCGCCGCCGCGCGTCATTATAAACTCTCCACGCCCGCGGCCCCCTCGGGCTCCGCCGCCGCCGTCTCGCCCGCCGGACTCGTGGCCCTCGGTTTTTCCAACGGCGCCAACGCCGCCGCCGCGCTCCTGCAGCTCCACCCGGAACTTCACCTTTCCGCCGCCGTCCTCCTGCGCCCCATGCTCGTCCTCGATCGCGCCCCCGCACCCGCTTCGCTCACCGGCCGCCGCGTTCTCCTTCTCAACGGCGCGCACGATCCCATCGTGCCCTCCGACCACCCGCCCCGCCTCGCCTCGCTCCTTCGCGCCGGCGGCGCCGACGTCGCGGCCACGATTCACGCCGACGCCGGCCACGGCCTCGTTCCCGCCGACATCGAGCGCACCCGCGCCTTCCTCGCCTCGCTCAACAAGGACGAGCCCAAATAATCGCGGCGGCCACGCCACCTCCCGCGCACACTCGCGCCTCCCCGTCGCGGGCAAAGTCCCCGACTCCGCATCCGCGGACCGCCTGATACCACGCTGTAAAGCCACTCCCGCGCGATTTCGGCAAAAAGTCCTTGCACGCCTTCACGCAAAAGCCTGTGTTCTCGCCTTTATTTCCATGAAAGCGACCATCAAAACCCAGGGTCAGCAGTTCGCCGTCACCGAAGGCGACGTCCTTTTTGTCAACCGTTTCCCGAACACCGAGGCCGGTTCCATCGTCGAGATCACCGAGGTTCTCTCCGCTGGTGAAGGCGCCTCCTTCAAGGTCGGCACCCCCACCCTCGCGGGCGCCAAGGTGACCGCCAAGATCCTCGAGAACAAGCGCGGCGACAAGGTCATCATCTTCAAGAAGCGCAAGCGCAAGGGCATGCAGCGCAAGCGCGGCCATCGCCAGGAGCTCTCCGTCATCAAGATCGAGACCATCTCCGCCTAATCTTTAACAACAACCGCAACCCTCGACAGGAGAACTAAGTCATGGCCCATAAAAAAGGTGCAGGCACAACGAGCAACGGCCGCGAGTCCCACAGCAAGCGCCGCGGCGTGAAAATCTTCGGCGGCCAGTCCGTCGTCGCCGGCAACATCATCGTCCGTCAGTGCGGCTCCAAGCTGCACGCCGGCGACAACGTCGGCACCGGCCGCGATTGGACCCTCTTCGCCCTCAAGGATGGCGTCGTCCAATTCGACAAAGCCCGCCGCAAGGTCGCCGTCGTCTAAACACGCCCCCGATTCCGTCGCTTTCATGCGCCGACTCCTTTCGGAGTCGGCGTTTTTTTGTGGCACGGGCGTCCCGCCCGTGGGTTTGTTGAAATAGACCGTTCCCCCAACCCATGTCGCCCGACCGCCTTGCCGAACTCCGACGCCAGCGCGCCTTGGTCGCCCAACATCTCGCTTGGATCGACGCCGAACTCACCGCCGCGGGCGCCGGGCAAGCTCCTTCGCCCGTCGTTGCGCCCGACGTCGCTCCCGCCGCCCTGTCGCCCGCTCCTCCGTCGGCTTCGACTACCGAAACCTCTTCGGCCAACGCCGAAACTCAGCTCGATTCCAGTGTCGCTCTCGCCAACACCCGTGCCGACGAGATCATCGAAAAATACCGCGCCACCGAAGCCCTCGATCCCCAGGCGGCCAAACGCGGCTGCCTCACGCTCTTCGGCGCAGCCTTCGCGTTGGCGGGCTTTGTCGTGCTCGCGATCTACTATTTCCGTTACGCGAAAAACTAAGGTTTGCTCCGCCCTCCTCCCTCTTCAGTCATCACCCCCATGCGTTTAGCGCTCCTCGGCCTCGCCGCCTTCCTCTCCGTCCAGCCCCTCATCGCGCAAGACAACCTGCGCGTCTCCCAAGCGCCCGTGACGATCACCGCGACGTTCGTCCGCACCGGCATTCCCAA
>CAMLNJ010000612.1 GCA_946481225.1 uncultured Verrucomicrobiota bacterium
GCCCCGCCCCGGCCGTCATCGTCGTCGGCAGCTATGTGCAGGACCTCACCTGGCGCTGCGCCGCGTTCCCCAAGGCCGGCGAGACCATCCTCGGCCGCTTCGCGACGGGCCCCGGCGGCAAGGGCTCCAACCAGGCGGTCGCCGCCGGCCGCGCCGGCGCCTCGACCCTCTTCGTCGGCGCCGTGGGCTCGGACGCGTTCGCGGAGGTCGCGCGGCGCTTCTACGCGGAAAACAAGATCGCCGCGCGCTTCATCCCCAAACCGCGACACGCCACCGGCACCGCCGCGATCCTCGTCGGCCGCGACGGGCAAAACGAGATCGTGGTCGCGCTCGGGGCCAACGCAGCCCTCGCGCCACGCGACCTGCCCGCCTCGCTCTTCAAGGGCGCGCGCATCGTCGTCGCCCAGTTCGAGAACGATCTCGGCACCGTCGCCCACGTCCTTCGCGCGGCCCGGCGCGCCGGCGCCGCCACGCTGCTCAACCCCGCCCCGATGCGACCCGATTTCGACCCCGCGCTGCTGCGCCACGTCGATATCCTCGCGCCAAACGAAACCGAGTTCGTCGCGCTGGTGAACCAGCTCGGCCTCGCACCCGCCAAATCCGGCCGCGGACGCCGCCCTTCCCCCGCCGGCTCTTCGCGCGCCTACTCCGAGGCCGACCTCGCGGCGGAGAATCCCGTCGCGCTCCAGGCGCTCTGCCGCCGCCTCGGCCCGCCGACGGTCGTCATCACCCTCGGCAAACGCGGCTGCTTCGTCTCGCAAGCCTCGGGCGGCGTCTTCCTTCCCGCGCACGACGTGAAGGTCGTCGACACCACCGGCGCCGGCGACGCTTTCGTCGGCGGTTTCGCCGCGGGCTTCGTGAAGCACGACGGCGACATCCTCGCCGCCGCCCGCCAAGGCCAGGCCGTCGCCGCGCTCTCCGTCACCAGGTTCGGCACCGCGCCCGGCATGCCGACCGCGAAGGAGCTGGCCGCCTTCTTGAAACGCCGCGCCCCCGCCCGCGTCTGATTTTTCCTTTCCCCATCCATGATCCCCGCCCTTCCTCGCCTCGTCTTCGCCCTGCCCATCTTCCTGGCCGCATCCGGCCCGGCCCTGCGTGCCGACGTCACGCCAGCCCCGCTTTTTCAAGACCACGCCGTCCTCCAGCGCGACAAACCCGTCCCCGTCTGGGGCGTCGCCGCCGCGGGTGAAAAAGTCGCCGTCACCTTCGCCGGCCAGACCAAGTCCGCCGTCGCCGCCGCCGACGGCCGCTGGAGCGTGACGCTCGACCCGTTGCCCGCGAACGCCGCGCCCGCCACGCTCACCATCGCGGGCGACAACACGATCACGCTTTCCGACATCCTCGTCGGCGAGGTCTGGCTCGCCTCCGGCCAGTCCAACATGGAGTGGACGGTCAACGACACCTACGACCGCGCCCTCGACGTCCCCGGCTCGGCCAATCCCCTCGTCCGCCACATCAAGATCAGGCGCACCGTGGCCGACGCCCCCGCCGCCACCGTCGCCATCGACAAGGGAACCTGGCAGGTCGCTTCGCCCTCGACGACCGGCGGCTTCTCCGCCGTCGGCTACTATTTCGCCCGCGACGTGCATGCCCTCGTCGGCGTTCCCGTCGGCATCGTCAACACCACCTGGGGCGGCACCCGTGCCGAGGCGTGGACCGATCCCGAGACCATCGCCGCCACGCCCTCCCTCGGCTACGTCGCGCAGGAGTGGTCCCAGGTTCTCGCCGAGTATCCCGCGAAAAAAGCGCAACTCGACGTCGACCGCGCCGCCTGGGAGCAGCGCAAAACCGCCGCGGCCTCCGCCGGCCAGCGCTTCACCGAACGCGCCCCCGGCGCCCCGTGGGGCCCCGGGCACCCCGCCACCCCCTCCGGCCTCTACAACGGCATGATCGCGCCCCTCGTCCCCTACGCGATTCGCGGCGCCATCTGGTATCAGGGCGAGAGCAACGCCGACCACGCCGCCCGATACCACGAGCTCTTCTCCTCGATGATCACCGGCTGGCGCGCGAAGTTCGGCCAAGGCGACTTCCCCTTCTACTGGGTCCAGCTCGCCAACTTCGCCAACCGCGACGCCGACGGCACCGCTTGGGCTTTCCTCCGCGAAGCCCAGACCAAAACCCTCGCCCTGCCCGCCACCGGCCAGGCCGTCGTTCTCGACATCGGCGACGTGCGCGACATCCACCCGCGCAACAAAAAGGACGTCGGCCGCCGCCTTGCCCGCCTCGCCCTCGCCCGCGACTACGGCTTCCAGATCGTCGACAGCGGTCCGGTTTTCCAGAAAGCCGAGCGCGAAGGCGCCGGCTACCGCGTGACCTTCGACCACGTCCACGGGCGCCTCACCGCTCCGCTCAACACCCTGGCCGGTTTCGAAATCGCCGGCGCCGACAAGGTCTTCCACCCCGCCGACGCGAAAATCGAGCGCGACACCGTGCTCGTCTCCAGCGCCGAGGTGCCCGAACCCGTCGCCGTCCGCTACGCCTGGCGCAACGCCCCCTTCGCCGGCCTCTTCAACCGCGAAGGCCTTCCCGCCGCGCCTTTCCGCACCGACACTTGGTAGACAAAGAGTCCTTCAACGCAGAGTCGCGGAGACGCGGAGAGTTAGGCTGTGTCTCGTAAATAAACCGGCGCATCGCTAAAGCTCTACGAGTGAAACGAGAAAGGGCGCTGGGCCGGCGTTGCCCTCGGCGGCACG
>CAMLNJ010000613.1 GCA_946481225.1 uncultured Verrucomicrobiota bacterium
CGCGACGCCCAGTCCATCTTCGACCAGATGATCTCGTTCTGCGGCGCCGAGATCGACGAGGCCGACGTGCTCGACGTCTACGGTCTCGTCTCCGGCGAAAAACTCGCCGCGCTCGCCGCCGCTCTCGCCGCCGGGGACCACGCCCAGATCGTGCGCCTCGTCGACGAGTGCGACGCCTCCGGTCGCGACCTCGCGCGTCTGATCGCCGATTTGCAGGGGCACATCCGCGACGCGCTGCTCGACTCCATCGCGAAGGGCGGCCGCAGTCCGGCCCTTGGCGGCGTGCCTCTGACCACCGAGCAGCTCACGCGCATGCTTGACGTCCTCCGCGAGGGCGAGAACGGGGTGAAGCTCGGCCTCTCCGACAAGATCAACCTCGAGGTCACGCTCCTCAAGGCCGTCGACGCCTCGCGCGCCCGCGCCATTGATTCCTTGCTCAAGGAACTCGCCGCCCTCGGCGCCGCTCTTCCCGCCGCGAACGCCGCCGGCGACGACGAAAAAAAAAAGCCCTGATCGACCGGCTTGACGCGGCGATCATCGCCTACGTCGCCGAATCCGCCGCGAGCGCCCCGCCGCCGCGTCCGGGCCCGCCGTTGATCCCGCCGCCGCGTGCTTCAAACGTGCCGGCGTCCGCCTTCGAATCCGGCCTCGCGGCCGGGGCGGGCGCGGGGGATGGCTTCGCCGGCGGCGATTTCGACGAGGCCCAACCGGCTTTCGCCGCCCCCGGCGAAGCGCCCCAGTCCGACGAGGGAGAAGGTCCGCCCCTGGAGGATCTCGAGGCGCAGATGCGAGGAGAGGTCTCCGCCCGCGACCAGTCCGCCGCCGCCTCTCCCGCCGCCCGTCGCGCCGCGGCCGCCGCGGACGACGAGGAAGCCGAGGGTAAGGGGGCCGCGTTGCCCGAGGTGGACGCCTTGGTCGCGCGCCTCCCCGCCGAGGTGCGTGAAACCTTGGACGAGCTCTTTCGGGCGCGTTTTGTCGCGGTGAAGAAGCTGCCAAAGAAGGCCTTCCAGCCGGCGAAAACCAAAGGCGCGCCCCCGGCTGACCGAGGTGGCTCCGCCTGAGCGGCTTACGGTGCGGTTGGCGTTTCTTGCCGAGGTTCGCCTCCGGCGCGTCCCGCGCTTCCCGCAGGCCTCTCCGTATTTGCCAAGCCTGCGAGCGGCTCCGATGTTCTCCGCTCTTCCTTTTCCTGTCTTATTCCCGCCGTGCTTCCACTTCGTTCATTTATGGGTTTCGCAACCTGGTCCCGTTTCGCCACGGGCGCGCTTCTCGCCGCGATGCTGACGGGCGTCGCCGCGCGCGCCGCCATCGAGAAGCTCGAGGTCAACTTCGACTACGTGCGCAAGCAGGCCGCCGATCGCGCCGCCGCTCCTTACAAGGAGCCGGATCGCGAGCTGCCCGAGCGCCTCGCCAAGCTGAACTACGACGAGATCCGCGATATCCGCTTCAAGCCCGACCAGGCGCTTTGGCGCGGTGAGGATCTGCCTTTTCACCTGCATTTTTTCCACCGCACCGCGGCGGTCCGCGAGGCGGTGCAGATTCGCGAGTTCAGCGCCACGCACGTCCAGACGATCCCGTTTATCCGCGACTTTTTTGACTACGGAAAACTGGGCAACCTGGGTTGGCTCCGCTCTTCGCTCGGCTACTCCGGCTTTCGCGTCCATTATCCGCTCAATCGGCCCGACATCTTCGACGAGCTGATCGTGTTTCACGGCGCCTCGTATTTTCGCGCCCTCGGCGCGGGCCAGATCTACGGCCTCTCCGCGCGCGGGCTCGCGGTCGACTCCGGCGTGCCGGGCAAGATCGAGGAGTTTCCCGTCTTCACCGACTTCTGGATCGGCAAACCTCGCCCCGGCGCGAAGTCGCTCGTCGTTTACGCGCTGCTCGACAGCAAGCGCATCGCCGGCGCCTATGAATTCGTGATCCAGCCCGGCCGCCCGACCGTGATCGATGTGCGAGCCGAGCTGCACGCGCGCGACAAGATCGACCTTCCCGGTATCGCGCCCCTGACCAGCATGTTTTGGTTTGGCAAAAACTCCGACCGCCCGATGGACGACCCGCGGCCCCAGGTGCATGATTCCGACGGGCTTCTCCTTCACACCGCCGACGGCACCCATCTCTGGCGTCCTTTGCAGAACCCGCGCGCGATCTTGAACACCGACCTGCGCGCCGTAAAACCGACCCGCTTCGGCCTCCTGCAACGCGAGCGAGCCATCGCCGCCTATGAGGACTTCGAGGCGCGTTACCACGAGCGTCCGAGCTGCTGGATCGAGCCGCAGGGCGACTGGGGCGCCGGCAACGTCCGACTCGTCGAGCTCCCGACCGTCAACGAATATGGCGACAACGTCGTCGCCTATTGGGTGCCCGATCAGAAGCCGGAGCCCGGCAAGCCCTTCAATCTCGCCTACCGGATGAACTGGTCGCTCGAGCAGCCGGGCGACGACAACCTTGCCCGTGTCCAATCGACTCGCATCGGCGGCCTCCCGGGCGGCGGCTGGGGGCGTCTCTACTGGATCGATTTCGCCGGCGCCGGCATCGGCCAGCGCAATCCCGACACGCTCGCGGCCGACATCCGCGTCGCCCCCGGCGCGCGCATTCGCCACCAGACACTCATCCGGCACACCGGCATCGACGGCTGGCGCGTCGCGCTCCAAGTCGACGGCGTCGACGCCCCGCCGGAGGGTCTTCCTGCGCC
>CAMLNJ010000614.1 GCA_946481225.1 uncultured Verrucomicrobiota bacterium
GGCGGCGAGGCCGAACAGCGCCGAGGCCTGGGCGGGCTCGGGCACGGCCGCCGGCTCGGCGAAGCTGATCTGGTCGAGGCTTACGCCGAGGATCTTCGCGTCGGCTACGGTGAAGCGGATCTGGTCGATGTTGGTCCAGTTGCCCCCGAAGACGAGGAGGCCGGCGTTGGCGGTGTTTCCGGAGCTGGACTCCTCCAGCGAGGTCGTCTGGCGCGTGTAGTCGATGGCGTCGCCGCCCGAGCCATAGACGCCGCTGCTCGTGAAGGTGACGGTCGCGCTGACAACCACGCTTCCGTTGTCGTAGCCGGAAATCGTGTAGATCTCGGCGGTCCCCGCGGAGCCGCCCCAGACCTCCGCGCGAAGGGAGAGGAGCTGGAAATCGTCCGCGTTGTTCACAGACGCGAACTGGAGGTAGGTGCCGGTGTTGGTGCCATACCACACACTGGAAAGGCCGTTTCCGGATCCGAGGGTCGGCAGGCTGCCGGTGACGTTTGCGATGGTATCGATGCGGAGCGCGTCGTTGGTCGCGTCGGTAGAGTAGGTGACGCCGTCGAAGGTGAAGGACGGGTTGTTTGTGCGGGCGCTCTCCTGGGGCGTGATATTATCGAAGTCTTGGCTGGCGGGCGCGGCGGCGAAGCAGGTCAGGCCGCTGGCGACGAGCAGCGAGGCGGCGAGAGCTGATCGGAAGGTGTGCGAGTTTTGGGGTGGGGTGGACATCGGTCACGAACGGCGCAGGCGCACGGTGAACGGTCAAAAGGCAAACACGGCCCTGGGCGATGACCGGTGTAAAACTGGGAGGAACCCCCCGCGCGGCGCCGCGAGGCCGACGATGGATTCGGGTCCGGCCGGGGCCGGGTCAGGCGAGGCGCTCCAGGCGGTTCAAGTCCGCGGTGCGGATCACATGGGCGACGCACTGCGGGAACTGGGCGATCAGATCCGCCGCCTCGGCCGGGCCCATCACCGCCAGCGCGGTGGACAGGCCGTCCGCCTGCAAGGCCGTGGGCGCAAGCACCGAGACGCTGGCAAAGCCGTCCGCGCGATTGTCCCCGGTGCGCGCATCCAGCAGGTGATGGCGGCCTCCGCCGTAGGGCGTGCCGTAGCCGCCCGAGGTGGCCAGCGCGCCGTCGCCCAGTTCGAGCACGCCGGCCGGCCGGCCGCGAGCCGCCGGCGACTCGACGCCGAGGCGCCACGGGCGGCCAGCGGCATGCGGGCCGAGCGCGCGTTTCTCGCCGAGATCGACCAGGGTGTGCACGCATCCGCCCGCCCGTAGCAGCTCCGCGACGCGGTCGGTGATGTAGCCCTGCGCGAGTCCGTTGAGCGTGAGGCTCATGCCGGGCCGGGTCAGCGTGATGGCGGCGTCCGAAACCTCGATGCGGCGATGGTCGACCAGCGCGCGCGCCGCCGCCAGCGCATGGGTGTCGGGAGGACGGTCGCCGGCCTCGGCGAGAAGCGCGCAGACCGGCTGCACGCTCACGTCGAAGGCGCCGTCGGTGGCCCGGGCCAAGGCCTGCGCGTGGCGCAGCACCGCGACCAGTTCCGGCGGCGGCGCGTCGAGCCGGCCCGTCCGGTTGAGCCGGGCCAGCGTGGAGTGTCCGTCGTAGAGGCTGAAAATGGACTCCAGGCGAACCAGTTCGCGGCGGGACGCGACGAGCAGCGCCTCGGCGCGGTCCCGGGCGAGACCCTGGATCTGGATCGAGGCGTCGGCGCCGAGCGCGATGCCGCTCCAGGTGACGTTTTCGGTGGTCGGCGCGGCGGCCCGGCCGCGTGTGCCGCCCAGCAGGGTGGCGGCGGCCCCGAAGGCGGCGATGCGGAGGAAGCGGCGACGGTGGATCATGGCGGGAGAAAACGGGTCAGCCGGTGCGGCGGCGGCGCCAGACATACCAGACGCCGGTCAAGGTGAGGAACACCATGGCCAGCGCCGCGAGGTCGACCACGGCCACGCCGATCGGCCCGAAGAAGCGGCCCGAGTGCATGTCGAGCACGATGCGATAAACCGTGAGGCCGTCGCCACGGTAGGCCCGCACGATGCGGTCGCGCAACTCGGGCGGCACGGGCACGGGCGCGACGGTTTGCGCGGTGGAGGAGGCGGGCAGCGCGGACCAGCCGACGAGGTCGCGATCAAAGACGTAGCGGCCGGAGCTCATGAGGAGGGCCAGCCGTGCGGGCTCGTCGCCGTCGGCCACTCGCGCGAGCGAGCGCAGCTCGCCGGGGGGGAGGGAGGCGGAGTCGAGCCGCTCGATGATTTCGCCGGAGGGAGTGAGCAACAGCAACTCACGCGAGCCGGCGGCGACCTGGGTCTCGCCGAGCCGGAGCGCGCCGCGCAGGTCGTCGAGGCCGGCAAGCGCGCGGCCGTCCAGATAGAGCGATCCGGCGAGGCCGACCGCGAGTTTGCCCTCGCCGAGGTCGAAGCCCACCGGCTCGCCGGCCGGCTGCATGCCATACCAACGGTAGAGCCAGCCGGCTTCGATCGGGCGGCGCTGAAGGCCGAGGCCGACGCTGTGGTTGAGCGCCACGCCGGTGGCGGCCACGAGCAGGAAAACAAGGCCGAAAACGAGGCCGACCCGGCGGTGCCAGGCGAGCCGCACGCGACGCCGGGCGCGGCGCTCGGTGTCGGCGGCGTAGTCGATCGGGGCTTCGTCGCTCATGGCGTGGCCTCGTCTCCGGGCGCGGGGGCCGCAGGCGGCGGGGT
>CAMLNJ010000615.1 GCA_946481225.1 uncultured Verrucomicrobiota bacterium
GCCGACTACTCCGGCACCGATCTACATCTCGTTCTCCCGCCCGCGCCCCCGCGTCCGCTCGCCCCCAAGGGCGTCACCGCCACGGTCGAGGGCGGCAACATGGTTCTCTCCTGGCAGGCGCCCTGCGCCAGCGCGGTTTACCGCCTGAAGCGTGTCGTCGGCCCCGGTGGAGTTTACGAGGACCTCGCCTCGGCGCTCCCGGCCCCACGCCACGTCATCCCGCTCTCGTCGATCGACCAGCCTTTCGAGTGCGTCGTGACGGCGATAAACGCCGGCGGCGAAAGCGCCCCTTCCATGGCGGTCAAAATCGCCGCGGGCGAACGCAAGCTCGCCGCTCGCCCCCCGCTCGCCACGCAAACCCCCACGCGCGCCCCCGCCCATCTCGACAATCTCCGCCAGACGCAGCCTGCGGAATCCGATCTGGTGGCCGCCGCCCGCGCCGTATGGACCGCGCCTTCGAGCCCGGCCCTCGTCGCGTCGCACCCGTCCGGCCCGCGCCAGATCGCGCGCCCGCCCGTCGCCCTCTACCCCCTCGCCAAGGCGAGCTGACGTCGACCACCGCGCGCTCCGCCACTCCGCCTTCCTCGTCCCCGCCTTTCGGCCCCCGAGCCCTCCTTCCGGCCGGCGCAGCAGGCCCGCATTCGGGAGCGAGGACACCTTGGGGAACGTTCGCGCGGGCACCCATCCTTCCGCGCGCGAACAACACCGTGGCGCAACTCGCGGGAAAATCTCGTTTCTCCTCCACATACCCCATCTTCCGTCCCCCTCACCCCGGTAGGACATCCGTGAATACGATTCGCCGCTCCTGCGGCGGCCCGATTTTCCCGCGCCCGCTTTCCGCCCTCCGACGCCCATCCCCTTCAAGGCCCGGCGGGCGACATCCCAAACCCCAAAACCATGATACCCCAAAAAAACCGTCCCTCGCGACGCTCCTGCGCCCGACTCCCCCGCCCCGCCACCGCCGGTCAAAAATCATCTCCGACCCGGACCCGCTTCCTGCTCGCCCTGTTCGCGGCGCTTCCCTCGCTCGCCTCCGCGCAGGATCGCACCATCGCCTTCGGCGTCGCCGACACCGGAGTTTCCAAGGCCATGACCGAGTGGGGCCTGGACACCGCCTGGCCCAGCACGGACAACATGCGCCGGGGTATCGTTTTCATGGGCGCCGACCAGGTGGACGTCGTGCGCATAGCCTTTCCCGTCGACGCCCCGATCGTCAACGGCCAGCTCGGCGCCACCCAGCTGGCGGACCTCACGAACCGCGTGAACATCGCCAACCTGGCCGGCGCGAACAAGCCGGTGACGATCACCCCCGACAACGGCGCGGGCATCGACGCATGGTTCAGAAATGGCAGCACGGAGGTCATCCCGTCCCGCTGGGTGCAAACGATGGAGGCCTCGGTGCGCGCCCTCGCCGCCCAAGGCAAAACCGTCGTGTCCGCCTCCCCCTTCAACGAGCCCGATTACACCGTCTCTCCCGTGGGCCAGGGCACCGTCACGAATCTTTACGACATCCTCGGCCTCCTTGCGAGCAGCCCCGAGTTCTCCGGCGTGCCGTTCGCCGGCGCGAGCACGCTCAACTGCGACCAAGCCAACCCATGGTATAATGTCATCAAGAGCCGCGTCTCCGAGGGCACCACCCACCAGCTCGCCGGCAGCTTCGACAACTACGTCAGCTTCTACCAAAACGTGCGCGCCAGCGGCGACCGCGCCATGAACGAGGAGTTGCACAACGTCGCCGAGGCCATCATCGGCGTGGAATACGGCCTGCAAACCGGCATTTGGTGGGGCACCGCCGAACTCGCGCGCGGCAGCTTCGTGAAAGCCTGCCAAGGCATGCGCCTCGGTTACGCCGAACACCGGCCCAACTGGACCGCCGCCGCCGTCTACCGCGCGCCAAGTGGGGCCGTGCAGGCCTTTGTCGGCTCCTCGGAACGCCAGGCGACGACCACCACCTACCGTTTCGTTTCCAAGGACCGCGACGTCTTCTTCGACGGCTACGGACCCCAGCGCGACTACACCGTGACCCAGCCCGGCGGCACCGGCTACCAGGTGAACCAGCCCAATGCGGAAAGGCTGGTCAACATCACCTGGGGAGCCGACGTGCAGCCCGCCATCAACGGCCGCTACATCCTCGTGAATCGCAACAGCGCCAAGGTCATGGAGGTCGCCTCCGCCAGCACGTCCGACGGCGCGGTCATCCAGCAAAACAGCTACACCGTCGGCGCCACCAACCAGCAGTGGGACATCGCGCCGCTCGATTCCCGCAGCGGAGGAGACTACAGCTACTTCTCGATGAAGGCCGTCCACAGCGGCAAGGCCGCCGACCTGCTCAACTGGTCCCACGACGACGGAGCCGGCTTCATCCAGTGGCCCTCGGGCGGAGGCGCCAATCAGTGCTGGTTTCTTGAATACGTTTCGGACGGCTGGTTCCACATCCGCAATCGCTGGAGCGGAAAGTATCTGGACGTCTACAACTCCTCGACCGCCGACGGCGGAAGCATCGTGCAATGGTCCGGCACCGGCGGCCTCAACCAGCAGTGGCGTCTCCTCCCCGTCGACGCCGCCATCGAGTTCGTCGCGCCCGCCGCCCCCACGGGCCTCGTCGCCACGCCGAACGCGGTGTATGTGAAGCTGAACTGGACCGCCAGCACCGCGACCGATCTCGCCGGCTACAACGTCCTCCGCGC
>CAMLNJ010000616.1 GCA_946481225.1 uncultured Verrucomicrobiota bacterium
CGTTGGCGATGGAGAACTTGGCGCGGCCGGCGCCGTCGTCGGGCGTGAGGAAGAGGCGTCGCGCGGAGCTGGCGCCGAGCCAGAGCACGGGCTGGCTGGCGGCGCCGCCGAGCGGCTTTACCCAGGCGGTAAAGGTGAAGTCGCGCAGGTCGGCGATGCTGCGGTCGAGGGCGACGGCCTGGGTGGCGCCGTCGAAGGCGAGGAAGCCCTTGCGGCGGGCGTCGGCGGAGACCCAGGCGGGCGAGCCGAGCGTGAAGGCGTCGGTGGCGCCGTATTGGTCGAAGACGCGCGAGTCGTGCGCGGCGGCGAAGTCGTAGGCGGCGTAGAGGCCGGCGGGCAGGGCGCGCAGATGCGAGTCGGGGACGCCGACGTAGGGCACGTGGCCGAAGGCGACGCTGTTGGCGATGTCGCGGCCGGAGAAGAAGTCGCCGTAGTCGCCGTCGATGATGGCGTTTCCGCTCAGGACGCCGGTGTTCGACGCGGCGGTGCCTTTGGCGGTGGCGAGGTCTTGGAGCGTGCCGCCCTTGATGTTGGCGTGTTCGAGGACGCGGGCGTTGCCGGTGATGGTGCCGCCCTCGACGAGGGCCCAGTCGCGGATCTTGGCGAAGCCGTTGATCGTGCCGCCGCGGACCCAGGCGCGGCCGCTGATCGTGGCGTTGCCGGAGATCACCGGGGACCCGGAAATGATGGCGTGGTCCTCGATGCGGACGTTGCCACTGAGGTTGGCGGTGTTGAAGACGCGGGCGCCGGGCGCGAGGTAGACGGTGGAGGCGACGCTGGCGGTGCCGGCCTTCCAGCCGCCGCCGTTGGCGTGCTGCACGAGACCGGCGGTGGACGCGCCGTTGTCGCGCTGGCGGGGCGTGGCTCCGACGACCTGGAGTTCGTAAGGGAAGCGCGTCTTCGAGGGATGCGAGCGGTAGGGGTGGGTGACCTCGTCGAATTCGGGGTTGTGGAAAACCGCGGGCGTGGCGGCGACGGAGAGGTAGAGTTTGTTCTCGTTGGCGGCGAGGGTGACGGAGCTTTCGCCGGCGGCCCAGAGCGTGCCGTAGCGTTCGGCGCCGCTGTCGGAGATGACGATGAAGCTCGCGCGCCAGTCGGCGCCGCGCGTCGGGTCGGGGAGACCGCGGAGGTTCACGGTGACGACGCGTCCGGCGACGCCGGAGGTGGTCGGGACGAGTTCCTGGAGGGCGTAGGCGCCCTGCATCGGGGCCATCTCGTAGGGCACGCGCCACCACGTGGGGTCGTCGCTGCGCGGGGCGAGGTCGGTGAACTGCCAGCGCTGCGTGGCGGCGTTGTCGAGCGGGGCGCCGAAGGACGCGAGGGCGGCCTGGATGTCGGCCTTGTAGGCGTAGTTGTAGGTGGCGCCGCGGCGGGCGAAATAACCCATGATGTCTTTGAGCGAGGTGGTGGGCGTGAGGTTTTCGAGGAGGGTGAGCGGATACTGGCCGGCGGCGGTTTGTTGCCAGAGTTTGACGTTGGTGCCTTCGCCGAGGTCGGGGAGGGCGTCGGGATTTTCGTCGAGATACAGGAAGAGCGGCCACGAGAGGTAGTAGTCGCGGCCGTGGGCGATGACTTGGTGGGCGCAGCGCAGGTAGGTGGGGTCGATGCCGGAGCGCTGGTTGGCGGGGTAAAGGAGGCGGAAGTGTTGGTTGTAGCGCTCGCGGCCGTAGTTGGCGTGGCCTTCCCACCATGCGCCGGGCACGTGGCCGCTGGTGTTGTGCATTTGGAAGCAGTGCATCAACTCGTGCCGGATGACGCCTGAGGGCGGGTTCTCGCGCAGGCCGTCGGGAGTGATGTTGAGGCGCGCGTAGGAGCCGTCGCCGCCGGCCCAGTAGCCGGAGTGCCAGGTGGTGATGTTGAGCTTGTAGCGCGTGCCGCTCGTGCCGGCGCCCATGGCCCAGGCGGGCTCGCGGTAACCCATCTTGTTGACGAAGACCTGCCAGCATTCCTCGGCGTTGCGGAGGGTGTTGCGGGCCATGGTGGAGGTCCAGGCGGGGTTGGCGGCGACGGCGTCGTTCCAGAGGATGCGGAAGCGTTTCGATTCGAGGGAATAGACGGGTTGGCCCGGGCCGGTGGGCGCGCCGCTCGGGGTGGCGCCGCCGCCGACGGGGCACTCGGTGGAGACGCGCGGCTGGTAGACGGGTGCGCCGGGCTCGTCGCCGACGCGGACGTAATCGAGGGCGAAGCTCAGGCCGCCGGTGCCGGCGCCGTCGACGGGGTCGATGCGGAGATCGCGCAAGGCGCCGCGCCAGTAGATTTCGAGGCCGAGGTTGAGTCGGTAGGTGTGGAAGGCGCCGTCCTTGGGGATGAGCGAGGAGGGGATGTCGATCTGGCGCGTGGCGGCGAAGCCGGTCGTGACCGTGGTGCCGTAGAAAATCTGGATGACGCCGGTGTAGGTGGCGGGGACTTGAAGGCGCAGCTCGAGGAAGTCGTTGAAGCCGAGATCGAGATCGGGGCCGGAGGCGATGGCGGTGCGCTCGATGCGGCCGTCGGTGGTGGAGGTGACGCCGGAGAGGACGCCGCCGGAGACGGTGGCGCTGGTGTTGACGCCGGTCCAGCTTTCGAGGGCGCCGTCGGTGGCCCATTCGGTGGCCCAGGTGCCGGTGAAGGTGGGCGCGGGATCGACGTCGATCATGACGCCCGAAGGGAGCGCGACCGGCGCGGCGAGGGCGCGGGTGGCGGC
>CAMLNJ010000617.1 GCA_946481225.1 uncultured Verrucomicrobiota bacterium
TCGGCGACGAGGCGGAGGTAGGCGGAGTCGCGGCGGGTGTCGTGGTTTCGCGGATACGGCAGGTCGACGCGGAGATCATGGGCGACGCGCCCGGGGTGGGGAGCGAGGATGAGAATGCGGCTGGCGAGGAAGACGGCTTCGGAGACGGAGTGGGTGACGAAGAGGGCGGTCCAGCGCTGGCATTCGCGAATGGAGAGCAACTCCTCGCCCAGCCGGTCGCGGGTCATCTCGTCGAGGGCGCCGAATGGCTCGTCGAGGAGGAGGACGCGGGGCTCGGTGGCGAGGGCGCGGGCGAGGGAGACGCGCATCTTCTGGCCTCCGGAGAGCTGGCGGGGGTAGGCGCGGGCCTTGTCGGAGAGGCGGACGAGGGAGAGGGCGGCTTCGCGGCGGCGGACGCGCTCGGAGGCCGGGACGCGGCGGAGGCGGAGGAGGGTCTCGACGTTGGCGTCGACACGGAGCCAGGGCAGCAGGGTGGCGTCTTGGAAAACGTAGGCGAGGTCGTCGCCCTGGCCGGGAGGATGGCCGTCGACGACGATGGAGCCGGAGTCGGGGGCGGCCAAGCCGGAAAGGAGACGGAGGAGCGTGGATTTGCCGCAGCCGGAGGGGCCGAGGATGGCGACGAATTCGCCGGGGGCGACGGAGAGGTCGAGCGGGGCGAGGACGGGCGCGGACGCTTCGCCGAAGTGCTTGGAAACGGATTCCAGGCGGATGGCCGGCGAGGGCGGGGCGGCAAGGAGCGAATGATCGGACGGGGCGGCGGGCAAGGTGAAGCGGGAACGGGGCTTATCTGAGGGACGGCGAGGGCGAGCGCAATTTCGAGGCATGAAAAACCCGCGACCGGGGAGGTCGCGGGTTTTGTCGCAAAATGACTTCGCGGACTGCGCGGGAGGCTTCAGGCCTTCTCGACGAGGCCGGCCTTGATGGCCTTGACCGAGACGAGCATGCGCTTCACGCCGCCGTTGGCGAGCTTCACGCGGATGCGCTGAAGGTTCGGCTTGAAGGTGCGGGAGGTCTTCTTGGTGACGTGCGTGCCGATGCCGCCGCTCTTCTTGGACTGACCCTTGCGGTGAATGATGGAACCCTTGGTGGGGCGTTTGCCGGTGATAGCGCAGATGCGAGACATGGTGAGGCGTGGGTTGAGTTAAAAGGTTGAGAGAAAGGGCGGCGGGGTGGGGGTGTGCAAGGGAAAAGACGTCGATCATGCCGCAATCGGAAAGTCCAACCACCAATGCCCAATGTCCGATGGAGTTGCGCGGGCGCGGAACGGGTGGATCAGCGCCTTGCGCGACGTCGGCGCAGGCCGAAGCCCAGCGCGGCGAAGCCGACGAGGAGCGTGAAGGAGGCGGGCTCGGGAATGGAACTTGTCGCCCACGACAGGCCGTAGGAGACGCTGTCGTTCAACGCGGGATCCAGATCGTAGACGAACTGGTCGAAGCGGACACGGAGGGCGTAGCGGGCGCCGGGCGCGATGCCGAAGCGAAGAAATTCGGTGTTGTTGTAGAGCGTGCGCGACGCGGCGAGGAGCGTGGCGGGATTGTCGCCGAAGCTCACGGACCAGACCTCGAGATCGAGATCGGCGAAGCTTCCGTAGGCGGTGGCGCCGGTGGATGCATCGAACGAGTCGGCGACAAACCAGTTGAGCGAGACAATCAGCTCCGAGGCGCCGGCCACCTCGGTCAGGTCGATGAAGTAATCGTTGCCGCCGCCGAGCGTGACGGAACCGAAATCCCAGCCGGAGGGCTGGAGATCGGTGCCGCCGCCGAGGCCGGGGACATCGGCGGTGCCATTGACGTAGACCAGCGCGGCGCGGGCGACGTCGAAGGCGCCGGCGCCGACCTGGTAGTCGAGCGCCTGGGTGGTGAGGATCGACCCGTCCGCGACGACGTGCTGGCCGTTGTCCCAGCCGTTCGTTCGGAGAGACGTGGCCATGACGAGCGAGCGGATGACGCGCGTGTCGAGGGCGGCCTGGAGGCGCGGGGCATCGGCGGAGAACGCGTCGCGCCCGAGCCCCTTAAGCAGACCGATGCCGCCGGCGACGACCGGCGCGGAGAAACTGGTGCCGCTCGCGGTGAAGTTGAAGTAGAGGTCGCCTGCCGGATTATTGATTCCTTCCTGGATGAGGACGGGCTCGAGGCCGCCGGTGTGCTGGAGATAGGCGGCGAGGAAGAAGTTCTCACCGGGCGCCGAAATATGCACGGCGGCGCGCGCCTGGGGAACGAGGGTGTCGGTGGCGGGGTTGTAGAAAGCCACGGGGCCGCCGGAAGAGAAGCTCGAGGGCGTGAGCCAGTCGGCTCCGCCAAGGGAGCCGACGGAGATGCCGTTGGGCGAGGAGGCGAGGCCGCCGACCTGGTTGACGCCGTAGCCGGAATTTCCGGCGCTGAAGACGGCGGCGACCGTGGCATTCTGGGCGGCGAGGCCCGTGATGGTGCGGGTCTGGGCGGCCTGATAGGTGGGATCGTCGAAGCCCCAGCTGCTGTTGATTACGTCGGCGCGGGCGCCGCCGGTGGCGGGATTGGATCCGGTGAAGAAGGCGACGTAGGGCGTGCGAAAAGACTCGTCCGTGGTCTCGAAGGAGCCGGCGTTTTCCGCCGTCTTGTCGAAGCTGGTGGCGATGGCGCCCGACCAGAAGGTGGCGCGGGGCGCCATGCCGATACCGGTGTAAGTGTAACTGTCGGGCGTGTC
>CAMLNJ010000618.1 GCA_946481225.1 uncultured Verrucomicrobiota bacterium
GTTCGCGACGCGACGCAAGCGCCCGCCGGCGCCCGCCGCGTAGCGAGCCACCCATACGGTCCGCCCGTCGGTGATCAGATCACGCTCCTCGCTCGACAGCGTCGTCAGGCGCTCGAGCGGAGCCGCCTCGGCCAGGCCGAGACCGGCCAAGACACCGAGCAGGCACCAGGCTCGCCCCCGACCACCAGCCGCGCCGCCCGGCCCCGCTGCGTCGCTTGTTTTCAGCCGATACCCGGAAGCCAGGGGGAAAAGCATACGAACCGTTAAAACGCTCACTCCCGCGACGGCAACTCCCGCCCAAACAACGTCTCCCACATCGCGACGTAGAGCTCGGTGTTGTCCAGATTCACGGGGAGACGCTCGCGATTCAGGCCTTCGGCTCGCGCAACCACCCCGCCTGGCATGTCGCTCGGACTCGCGAACGTGATTCCAAACCAGAAGCGCCGCCCCGCGCGATCCGGGCCGCTCAGAAAAGCCGCCGTCCCCTGCCCCGCCACGCCGTCCACCGGATTGCCGAGCTTGGTCGTCGCCGGCACCGCGGGCGCCGCCTGGTCGTCCGCTTTGCGGCGGCCGAGCCCGATGATCTGCAAGCCGCTCGCGTCGCTGTCCGCGGCGGTGAGCAGCAACGTGTCCGCCCGCTCCGCCGCAAACGCGCGCGCCACGCCGATGGCCGCGTCCGCGCGCCGGAAGGCCTCGAACAATCCCGACGCGTTCTGTGCGTTGGCGAAATCGTCCGTGCCCTCCTCCTCCACCACGAGCGCGAAGCGTTTTCCGGTCCGCTCCAGCACCCGCAGCGCCGCGTCCGTCATCTCGGCGACGGTCGGAGCCGACGCCTCGTAAGGCGCCAGCCCCTTCGCGGCCAGGGCCTCCTCGGACTCCGCGTGGTAGGTCGCGTCCTCGGCGAAAACGCCCAGCAGCTTCTTCACCCCCGCGTCGGCCGCCGCGGCGGCGAGCTCCTCGCGCGTGTGGACGACCGCGTAGCCCGCCGCCCGCGCCTCCGCGATCAGGTCGCGCTTGTCGGAACGCGCGCCGCGCCCGTGGCGCCCTTGGGCGTCCTTCGGCAACAGATGCTTTTCCCCCGCCGCGAGGATCACGTCCGCGCCGCTTGCGAGAATCGTCGCCGCGATGCCCGCGTAGTCGGCGCGTTTGGCGCTGCTCGCGAGAAACACACCCGTGCCCGGCTCGGCGATCTGCCCGCTCTGCACGATGCCCGTCGCCAAGCCCGCCCGCTTCACCTCGATCAACAAGGGCGCGTCCGCACCCGAGCGCGCGATGATCGGCTTGCCGCCGTCGGTGCCGTAGGAATCGGCCACGACCTTCACACCCCAGGCATGCACGGTGCCGCCGCCGTGCGAGGTCGGCGACAACCCGTCCGCGAAGTGCGAGCGATACAAGGCCACGCCAGGCAGGCGGTCCCAGTTGGTCATTCCGTCGGTCCCGACCGTCGCGATGCGAAACGCGTTCCACGCGTTGAGCGACGAGCCGTCCGGGTGGATCAGGATCACGTTGCCGGGTCGAGGAGCCGCCGCTTGCGCGACCGCGACTCCGAGACCGAAGAAAACCCAACCGGGGGCAAATTTCATGCGCGCACCGTGGCGGGCTCCGTCCCCGCGGCCAACGCCAAAGCCCGAAAGTCGCGCGCTTGTCACCCATTGTCCCTGAAACGGCGGTCGAAACCACGGACTCCGGAGAAGAGCACGTATAGAGGCGATTTAGAAACAGGGAACATCCCCGTTTCCGTGGTTGGGCGCCAACGGGACAAAAGATCCGCGACAATTTTGGCGCCGACGACCGGCGCGGCACACCGACGCCCGGCGCCAGGTGGTCTTCGTGCATCACGACGCCGCGTGCGACGCGACGCACCCGCGCGTGATCGCATCCGCGCCTTCCTCAACGTGGTCCGCCTAGGCCCTCGCGTTCCGCTTTGGCCTCATGCGCGTGCTTTTAGCGTCGTGAGCGTCGTCGCGCTCAGGCGCGGAGCATTCTGCGCGCGGCCTCATAGGCCTCGCGCAACTCGCCGCGGTTCGCGTTTGCATAGCGCTCCGGCAGAAAGCGCCGGTCGGAGCAGGCCAACACAGCCGCCAATTCCTGCAGGGCCAGAAGGTTCTCGTCGAGCGGGTCGATAAAGGTGTCCACCGCCATCTTTAGGTCGTCGAGCGCAAGCGCGTCCGCGCGCCCCGCCAGCACCGCGCGTTCGCGCGCCCGCACCAAGATGGATTCCACGTCGCTGCCGGTCAGCGGACGCGCGCCGAGCACCTCGCGCACGTAGGCCAGCAGCGGCTCGCCGAGCGTCGCGCCCTGCACCTTTGCGACCACCTCGAAGAGTTGCGCGACCTCGTCGGCGTTTTGCGCCGGAAACAACGGCACGCAGAGGCCGAATCGTCCCTGGCGCTTGAGGTCGATGGCCATCAGGTCGGGCCGGGAAGTCATTGCGATCCAGAGCTCGCGGCCGCGCAGCGAGCTGTCGCCGAGGTGCGCGGCGAAGGCGGCGAAAACGCGGCTCGACACGCCGCTGTCTCCGTCGGCCGAGCGGTTGCCGAAGACCGCGTCCGCCTCGTCCACCACCACGATCACCGGGCCGAGCGCGCGGATGGTGAGGAGTATGCGCGCCTGCTGACGCTCCGTCTCCCCCACCCACTTGGAGCGAAACTGGCCCAGCTCGAGCACGGGC
>CAMLNJ010000619.1 GCA_946481225.1 uncultured Verrucomicrobiota bacterium
CCGAGGCCGCCCGCGCCGGCTCCAGCTACATCGTCGTCGGCCGCCCCATCCTCAAAGCCAAGGACCCCGCCGCCGCCGCCCGCGCCATCCTCGCCGACCTCTCGAATGCAGACCTGAAACTCGAGACCTGAAACCTGAAGTTTCGAACCAAACAAACCCAACCACTCCGCCGGATTCACCGATTCAGGTCTCAGGTTTCCGGCCTCATCCCTCTTCCGCCTATGTCCCGCACCGCCGCCATCCTCCTCGCCGCCGGAAGCGGTCGCCGCATGCAGGGCGCCGTCGCCGACAAGATCCTCGCGCCCCTCGCTGGCCGCCCCGTCTTCGCCCACAGCGTCGCCGCGTTCCTCGAAAGCAATGTCGCCGACTACTACGTGATCGTGGTTCGGGATCAGGCCCAATCCATCGCCCTCTCCGCCTACGCCCCCACGCCGGCCCAGTTTGTCATCGGCGGCAAAGAGCGCCAGGACTCCGTGCAAAACGCGCTCGCCGCGCTGCCCGCCGATATCGCCTACGTGTTCATCCACGATTGCGCCCGCCCCCTCGTCCGCGTCGAGCAACTCGTCGGCCTCCATAAGGTGGTGCGCAAAGAAAACGCCGTCGTGCTCGCTCACCGAGTGACCGACAGCATCAAGAAGCACTCCGACACCGGCCACCTCAAGACCCTTGAGCGCGACCGGCTTTGGGCGATGGAAACCCCGCAGGTTTTCGCCCGCGATCTGATCATCGAGGCCTACGCCAAAGTCGCCAAAAGGAAGCTTCGCATCACCGACGACGCCGCCGCCGCCGAATTGCTCTCCCACCCGGTGGCCCTCCTCGAAAACTCGCATCCGAATCCGAAGATCACGACCCCCGCCGATCTCGCCTACGTCGAGTATCTTCTCGCCAAAGAAAAGTCGGCGGAGTGAGCCACGGAGCGCGGCCCACAGAGGACACAGGGAAAAGCCATTCCGCAAAAGCGCTGCTCCCTCGGGCTCTTCAGTCCGCCCTTGGCCTTCGCATCTAGAAATCCCGCTCCGTTCTCTTCTTCTTTCGTCTTTCCGTTCTCCGTGCCCTCTGTGTCCGAGCTCCGTGTTCTCCGTGTCTAAAACAAAACGCCCCGCCCGCCGTTCGGCCGCAGCAACCGCATGAGCAGCCCCAGCCTCCGCATCGGCCACGGTTACGACATCCACCGCACGATCGCCGGACGCCCCATGATTCTCGGCGGCGTGCATTTTGCCGAGTGCCCCGTCGGACTCGACGGCCACTCCGACGCCGACGCGCTGACGCACGCGATCTGCGACGCACTCCTCGGCGCGGCCGCCCTGCCCGACATCGGCCACTTTTTCCCCAACACCGATCCGGCCTTCAAAAACATCGACTCGCAGATCCTGCTCCAGCGCGTCTGCGCCGCTCTCCGTGAGCGCGGCTACGAGATACAGAACATCGACTCCTCGCTCATCGCCGAGCGTCCCAAGATCGCCCCGCGCCTACAGGAAATGCGCGCCTGCCTCGCCGCCAGCGCCGGCCTCCCTGTCGACCGCGTCGGGGTAAAAGCCACGACCAACGAAGGCTCCGACGACATCGGTCGCGGCCTCGCCATCGCCGCCCACGCCGTCGCGCTGATTTCCCGCGGCGCTTCATGAGCCCTCCCGGGAGCGCCGGCGTCCCCGCCGGCATTGGCATTGGTTCAAAAGCCCACGAGGACGTCGGCGCGCCCACTCTTCCCTGATTTCCGCGCCACACCCGCGCGCCACCGCCCAACCTCGCCTCCATCGTGTCTTCCTTTTCTCGCCCTCTTCGTCTTCTCGCGGCCATCCCCGTCCTGCTCTCCGCGCTCGTCCTCGGCGCGCTCTCCGCCTGCTCCCCTCGCGAAACTCCCGTCGCGGGTGGCAACAGCGCCCAGACGCTCCATCGCGGCATCGGCCCCGACCTTTCCGACCTCGACCCGCACCTGGCTTCCTCGCTCAACGACATCCACGTCCTCTCCGCCCTTTTTGAAGGGTTGGTCGGCGAAGACCCGCAAACCCTCGCCCCCGTTCCCGGCGTCGCCACCCGTTGGGAGATCTCCGCCGACGGTCTCGTCTACACCTTCCACCTTCGCCCCGAGGCGAAATGGTCCGACGGCCGCGGCATCGTGGCGCACGACTTCGTCGCCTCTCTGCGCCGCGCCCTCAGCCCCGCGCTCGGCGCGCCCAACGCCGAGCTCCTCTACCCCGTCCTCAACGCCGAGGCCTACCACAAGTCCCGCCTCGCCGACTTCGCCGAGGTCGGTATCAGCGCAACCGATACACACACCCTGCGCATCGCGCTCGAGTATCCCGCCGCGCACTTCCTGTCTCTCCTCACCCACCCGGTCTGGTTCCCCGTCCCCCTCCACGCCGTCTCCGCTTCCGGGGCCGGCGAGGCCCGCGGCAATCGATGGGCCTCCGAACCCGCCACCTTCGTGGGCAACGGGCCCTTTGTTCTCCGCCGCTGGAATCGCGGCCAGGTCATCGTCGCCGAGGCCAGCCCGACTTATTGGGACGCCGCCGCCCTCAAGCTCCGCGCCGTCCACTTCCATCCCTTCGACAGTGTCGACGCCGCCGAACGCGCCTACCGCGCCGGGCAGTTGCACGTCATCGACGCGCTGCCCGCCGGACGCGTCGAGGCTTGGCGAGCCGAGGCGCCCGCCCAGCTCCGCGCC
>CAMLNJ010000620.1 GCA_946481225.1 uncultured Verrucomicrobiota bacterium
GCGAAGATATCGCGCAGCCCGCCGTCCACCTTCACCGTGCGCGCCGCCTGCCCGGTCGGGGCGTCGAGCAGCGACGCCGTCACGCGCACCGCGTCGCCGGCACGCTGGAAGCTCCCGGTCAGCACCCACCTGGCGCCGATGTCCCTGCCGGCGCGCAGCGCGAGCGCGTCGCCAGCCTCTCCGGTCTGCTCCGCGAGGGTGCGCATCAGCCCGTGCACCCGCGCGCCGGGTGCCACCGTCACTCCCTCGAAGACAGGAAACCACCTCGCGGCCAAGCTCGGCGGCCAGGTGCTTTTCGTGGAGGATATGCGGGCCTTCGCCGCGCTCGCCGCCGAGGCCAAGCCCGCCTCCGCGCCGAAGGCGACTTCGCCGGAAGCCAAGCCAGCCGAGCCGCAGCCCAAGCCCGCCGCCGGTCCGCTCTGGGCCGGCACCACCGGCGATATCGAGCTTTCGCTGCCCCGCATCGTCTACGCGCCCGGGGTCGAGGTGACGAACACCCAGGGCCGCTTCGCCCTGACGACCGAGGCCGCGACCTTGGAAAAGTTGCAACTCCTGCTCGGCACGGGCGGCGCCCTCGACGTGAGCGGCGCGCTGAAGTGGATCCCCGCGAGCAAGAGCTACGCGCTTGGCGCGGACGTGAAGGGCCGCGAGGTGAAGGTCGGGCCCTTGCTCAAGGCGCTGGCGCCGGCCGAGGCCTCCAAGCTGGAAGGCACCTACGATCTCACCGCTTCGGTGGCCGGGCAGGGGAGTGATCCCGCGACGGCGGCTTCCGGCGCCGCGGCCGATTTCAAGCTGACGGGCAAGCAGGGCGTGATCCGCGCGCTCAACCTCGACACGAACAAATACGCCAAGGCCGGCAACGTGGTCTCGGGTCTGGCCGGCCTGGCCGGCGCGCTCTCCGGCAACGAAGAGGTCGCCAAGCACGCCAACCGGATCACCGCGTTCAACGCCGTCGCGCGTTCGCTCGCGAACCTCGCCTACGACGAGATCGCCGTCGAGGCGAAGCGCGCCGCGGATGGTTCGGTGGAGATCGGCCGCGTGAGCCTGCTCTCGCCGCAGCTCAAGCTCGCCGGCGCGGGTGGAATGCGCGCCGTGCCCGGACGCGGCTTCGCCGAGCTGCCGCTCAATCTGAAGCTCGAGCTCGGCGCAAAGGGCGAACTTGCGAAGAGCCTCGATGCCCTGCGCGTGCTCGACGCTCCCGCGGCGGACGCCGCGGCCGACGCCTACCGCGCGATGTCCGATCCGCTCGTGCTCGACGGCACGCTCAAGCAGATCGGCACCGCGCAGGTGCAGAAGCTGCTGACCCGCGCGCTGGGGATGTAAGGGCGCAAGAACGGACGACCGCCCATGGCCGCCAAAAAACCCGGCTCCTTTGCGCGCATGCTCGAGCGCCTCGAGACGCTCGACCATGCCACGCTTTCCTCGTTGGCGCAGCGCATGGGGCGCGAGCGCGGTCTTTTCGAGCGCGTCTTCAACGTGCTGCAGGAGGGCGTGCTGGTGGTCGACGTCGAGGGCGCCATCGCCTTCGCCAACTCCGCCGCGCAACGCCTCCTCGGCTTCAAATCGTCCGACGCCGGCGGCGTCACGCTCTGGCGTCTGGCCCCCGGCTTGCGCTCCATGCTCGCGCCCGCGCTCGACACCGCGACCAGCCTCACTCGCGAGATCGAGTTGAGCTATCCGGAGCCTCGCGCGGTGCGTTTGTATCTCGTGCCTTTCGCGGCGAGCGTCGGGCCGGAGCTGGACGCGCCGCAGGGCATGGAGGCGCGTCGTTTCGCCGTCGTCCTCACCGACGTCACGCGCGACAAGCTCGACACCGACCAGCGCATCGAGAGCGAGCGCGTGGCCTCGATCGTGCTGCTCGCGGCGGGCGTGGCGCACGAGCTGGGCAATCCGCTCAACTCGCTCACGATCCACTTGCAGGTGGTGGAGCGAAAGCTTCGCAAACTGCGCGGCGTGGACGCGAAGGACGTCAAGGCGCTCGGTGATTCGTTGCGCGTCTGCCAGGAGGAGGTCGCGCGACTCGACGGCATCATCTCGAACTTTTTGCAGGCGATCCGCCCGCGTCCGCCCGACCTGGCGGACACGCGGCTCGCCGACGTGTTGGCCGAGGTGCTGGCCTTTCAGGAGCGCGAACTCGCCGACCGGGGCGTGAGCGTGGAGGTCGAGAGCCCGGGCGATCTGCCCGTCGTGCTGGCGGACAAGGACCAGGTCAAACAGGTGTTTTTCAACCTCGTGAAAAATGCGTCCGAGGCGATGCAGCCCGGCGGCCGGCTGCGCATCGAGGCGCGCGCGGACGAGGAGCATGTCTCGCTGGCCTTTGCGGACAACGGCAGCGGGATCAAGCCGGAGGATCTCGCGCGTCTCTTCGAGCCCTACCACACGACGAAGCCGACCGGGCACGGTCTCGGCATGATGGTCGTGCAGCGGATCATGCGCGCCCACGGCGGCCAGATCGCGGTGGAGAGCAACACGGGCAAGGGCACGAAGGTGACCTTGCAGTTTCCGTTGAAGCAGCGCCGCGTGAAGCTACTCGGCGGGTAGGCGGGCGGCGAAAGCGCTCCGCGCTTCGCGCTTCCGCTACGGCGGAGGGCGTGACCGTGAGCGCGTCCGTGGCGGAACGGCTGAGCCGTTTCGCCGCGGCCAATGTTCGTATTACGAACAT
>CAMLNJ010000621.1 GCA_946481225.1 uncultured Verrucomicrobiota bacterium
AGAACGACGTCGACGTCGTCGTGTGCCCGCCCTTCACCGGCCTCGAAAGCGCCGCCACCAAGCTTGACGGCTCCACCGTGAAGCTCGGCGCGCAAAACATGCACCCCGAGGCCTCCGGCGCCTACACCGGCGAGATCTCGGCGGGCATGCTCCGCGCCTTGTTCGTCTCGCACGTCATCCTAGGCCACAGCGAGCGCCGCAGCTATTTCGGCGAGAGCGACACCTTCATCAACCAGAAGGTGATCGCCGCGCTCAAAGCCCAGCTGAAGCCCATCCTCTGCGTAGGCGAGACCCTCGCCGAGCGCGAGGCGGGCAGCACGCTCAAGGTCGTGCAGACCCAGCTGGAGGCCGGTCTCGAAGGCGTCTCCAAGGACCTCGCGACCAGCGTGGTCATCGCCTACGAGCCCGTCTGGGCCATCGGCACCGGCAAGGTCGCCACGACGGAGCAGGCGCAGGAAGTGCATGCCTTCATTCGCTCGCTTCTTGTGAAGCTCTTCGGCGACGCCATCGCCCAAAAGGTGCGCATCCTCTACGGTGGCTCGATGAAGCCGGCCAACGCCCCCGAGCTCCTGGCGCAAAAGGATATCGACGGCGGTCTTATCGGCGGCGCCTCGCTCGAGGCCCGCAGCTTCCTCGAACTCGTGAAGGCGGCCGTCGCGGCGAAGTAAGCCCAATTCGGCGAAGCGCGTCGTCCGCGGCACGCTTTCCGTTTTTCCAGCGCGCCCGGGTTTTCTTGGCGCGCTTTTTTGCGTCTGTGCTGCGGGAAGGGGCGCGGCAGGTGGCGCGCCATTGAAGGCGGCAACAGGTTGCCGCAGTCCAACGGGCGGGGAGGGTCACGCCGCTTCGAGCGCGGCGAAGAGGTGGCGGAGCTCGGAGTCGACGTCGGCGGGGCTGGCGACGGTGTGGGCGATCTCCTCGCGAAGGAGGGCGCGGAAACGATGGCGCAGGCGGTGGAGCGCGACGCGCAGGGCGGGCTCCGCGAGTCCCAGGCGGGCGGCGAGCTCGGCGTGCGAAGACTCGGCGCTTCCGCGGCCGGCGAGGGCGGGCAGGAGCAGGTCGAAGCGTCGGGCGCGTTCCGGCGCTTGTTCGGCGCGAAGGCGGCCGGAGACGGTTTGCAGGAGCGTCAGCGCCCAGGCGCGATCAAAGGCGCGGTCGGGCGAGGGTTCGGGCGACGCCGCAAGCGCGGCGTCGTCGAGCGGCGTTTCGAGCCGGATGTCGCGACGCGCGGCCCGGGCGTGGTCGCGCAGGTCGGCGAGGTGGTGGTTGAACGCCGAGAGCAGCCAGGCCCGGAAACAGACGGAACGCGGTCGAAGGGTGGCGAGGGATTCGTGGCGAAGGAGCCGGGCGAAGAAGCTTTGCACCGCATCATCCGCGTCCGCCTGAAACAGTCCGCGACGCAGGGCGTGGCCGAGCAGCGGAGGCCGGTAGGCGGCGCAGAGATCGGCCAAGGCGCGGGCGCAGACGGAGCCTGCGTCCGCCCGCGCATGGCGGCCGGCGTCGAGGACGAGCGTCCAGCGGGTGGTGGCGAAAGAGGCGGTCAAAAGATGGTTTCCGGGATGAAGATGGTGTCGTGGTCCTGGAGGACGATAATCGGCGCCGACGCGGAGGAGATCATCTTCGCGACGTTGTAATAGGTCGTGGTCGGTTTTTCTCCCGCCGATCCCCGCGTGATGCACACGCGCGATCTGTCGGCCAGGCGATTCATGCCGCCTGCCGTGGCGATCGCCTGAAGCAGCGAAGCGTCGTTCTTTGCCAGCTGATAGGTGCCGGGTTTGTTGATTCCTCCTCCCAGCACGTTCACGGAGATCGTAGACGCGGGATCGGGCGGGGTCGGACGGTGGTAGGTGATTGTGTAGATTTGGGCGGTTGCGCCTCCGTCGTCATTCAGCCGGAAAATGTAGCCGGCGTCGGTTTTCTCCAACGTCGTCAGGCCGGCGAGCTTCAGTTTGGGCGCCGCGGCCCAGTCATGGCCCTTCACCGGGGCGACGAGGGCACCGACTTCGGTGGCTTCGTGTTTGTCGCCGGTTTTTAAGAGCAACCGGGTCGCCGAAAGGGAGACGGGCGATTCAATGCCGTCGCGCACGACGGCCCATCCGTTGACTGTGACGCGCAGCTCCTGCGTATCGGCGGGCGTCGGACCGGTGATGGTGATGCGCGTCGCATCGGACGGGGATAGCAGGAGCGAGAGATAGAGGATTATTTGGACGAGCGGATAGGCGGTCATGGGTGGATCGGGAACGGGTCAACGGTTGCGGGTGGGGACGAAAACGGTGGCGCCGGCGCCAAGGCCGGGGTTGACGGCTTCGCCGTGAAGGATGGCGCCGAGGCCGTGGACCTCGGGGTGGTCGGAGCCAGCGAGGGTCAGGAGGATCGCGCTCGTGTCGCCACCGGAGGTCCAGCCGCCGGCGGCGGCGATGGCATCGAGCAAGGTGGCGTCAGGGCGAAGTGAATACATGGCGGGCCGGGCGACCGCGCCTTGGACGGAGACGGAGATCACGACGGAGGGCGGGCCGGGCTGTCTTTCGGAAGGCGCAGGCTTTCCGTCGCTTGTCCGAGGCGGGGTGATCCACAAAGCGAATGCGGCGACTGCGGAGACGGTGATGCCGACGCCGATCCGGAGGCGGAGGGAGGAGCGCGCGGGCGATGCGGAGGGCGGGGGCGG
>CAMLNJ010000622.1 GCA_946481225.1 uncultured Verrucomicrobiota bacterium
CATCGTGCAGACCGAGAAGGGCGACTGGTATTTCCTCACCCACCACGGCAGCGGCATGTGGGCGGGACGCATGGCCAGCCTCCTTCCTGTGACTTGGGTGGACGGTTGGCCGATCCTCGGCCAAGTCGGCGAGGACGGCATCGGGCGGATGGTCTGGGGTGGCGAGAAACCCGTCAAAGGCACGCGCGTCGTCCGCCCGCAATCCAGCGACGATTTCACCGGCCCGAAGCTCGGCCTCCAGTGGTCGTGGAATTACCAGCCGCGGATGGAGAAATGGTCGCTCACCGAGCGCCCCGGATACCTTCGTCTGCACGCTTTCCAGCCGCTGCGGCCCGACACGCTGAAGAAAGCCGGAAACACCCTCACGCAGCGCTCGATGCGCACCCCCGAGAATGTCGCCACCCTCGCGCTCGACATTTCCGGCGTCGCCGACGGCCAGGTCGCGGGCCTTTGCCATTATTCGGGACCCAGTTCCACGATCGGCGTTCGCCGCGAGGGCGACGTCATCACCCTGGAGTTCTCCCTCAACGGAAAGTTCACCCCCGGCCCCCGCATCACCTCCAAGCGCCTCTGGCTCCGCTCCACCTGGGGTCTCGACGGGCTCAGCCGCTATGGCTACAGCACCGACGGCAAGACCTTCGCCGACTTCGGCGAACCCTATCAGCTCGCGTGGGGCGACTACCGAGGCGACCGCCTCGGCATCTTCACCTACAACAACAAGGCCGAGGCGGGGTATGTGGACTGCGACTATTTCACCTACGACTACGATGCTTCGTCGGCCGCGCGCGCGGGTTCCGAAAGCCCTTCGTCCGCTCCCGCATCGCTCCTGCGAAAACATCCCAAATCTTCGTGAGGCCGATCATAGCCGTCGTCGCTGCTTCCTGCGCGTCGCTTCTGGCGCAGCCGTCGCCCGACAACGACATCCTCCACTTCGGCCAGGCCTTGGTTCCCGACTTGGTCGCGGACCCGAGCATCTCGGAAATCGACGGCATTTTCTACCTCTACGCCACCACCGACGGCTGGGGCAAAAACCTCGCCACCGCGGGCACGCCGGTCGTGTGGACCTCGAAGGATTTTCTCAACTGGAGCTTCGAGGGCTCGAGTTTCCCGCCCGACTTCGACGCGAAATATTGGGCGCCCAGCACCCTCGTCCCCCGCGACGGGCGTTACTACTCGTTTCCCACCCTCGAAGCGAAGATCACCGCCGTCGTCGCGGATTCGCCGGTCGGGCCCTTTCTCGCGCCCGACGGCCGGCACGTGACCAAAGCCGGCCTGAAACCCTATCCGATCGAGCAGAAGCACTCCATCGACGCGGAGGTGTTCATCGACGACGACGGACAGGCCTACATGGTCTGGCAGGGGCACCGTATGGTAAAGTTGAAGCCCGACCTGCTCACGCCCGACGGCCCGATGATCACCATCCCCGTCAAGCGCCGCGCCTACTCCGAAGGCCCCTTCCTCACGAAGCGGGACGGCATCTACTATTACTTCTACACCTTGGACGGTCACGAGGCTTACCAATACGCCTACGTGATGAGCCGAGTCTCCCCGACGGGCCCTTGGGAGGCGCCCGCGCAGGACATTATCGCCGTCACCGACCGCGAGCAGCGGGTCTTCGGCCCAGGCCACGGTTGCTTTCTCAACCCCAAGGGGAGCGAGCAGTGGTATTTCATCTACCTCGAATACGGCCGCGGCAGCGCCAACCGCCAGATCTACGCCGACAAGATGAACTTCAACCCCGACGGCACCATCCAGCCCGTTGCACTCACCAAGAAGGGCGTTGGCGCGCTGCGTCCCGTCGAGAACAAGCGGCCGAACCTCGCCCTGTCCGCGCGCGCCACCGCGTCCTCCGTGCTGCCGACGGCCCGCGTGGCTCCGCGTAGGGATCCGCTTCTTGATCGCGTGGAAACCCACGCGCCGGCCAACGCTCTCGACGGCTACAACGGCACCCGCTGGATGGCCGAGGCCGGGGACGCGCGTCCCTGGTTCCAGGTGGATCTCGGCTCGACGCGCGAAATCAAATGGACCGAGGCCTACTTCGTGAAGCCCGCGGCCGGCCACGCCTACACGCTCGAGACCTCCCTTGATGGCGTGACCTGGCGGCCCTACGGGGGGCACGACGCGCTCATCCGCCGTTCGCCGCACCGCGACGCCGGGGCCGTCCCCGCGCGTTACCTCAGGCTCACGATTCTCGAAGGCGCGCCCGGGCTCTGGGAGCTTCGTGTGTATTGAAAATCTGACGACAGGGCGCCCCGATGGCGGCGCCCTGTTGTGCGTATGGCGCTTTCCCCGCGGGATTCCGGTGACGGGTTGGTTTGTCTGCCCCGGCGAGGGCGGTTGTAACCACGGATTCCGCAGATGAGCGCGGGTAGCAGAGACTCATGCCATCTCGCATGCTCCGATGTAGGCCCGACCGCTGGTCGGGCCGCCAGACCAGCGGTCTGGCCTACAGATCGCGATCATCGTGTTTTGTTACGAACGGCATCCGAAATGGTATTAAAACCGGATAGGGATCTGTCGCCGGATGAGCAGGTTCCGCGTCTCGTCCGTTCCGTATCTGTCTTGATCCGCGCCAATCCGTGGAATCCGTGGTCGATTGAACCTAGAAAAAGCAGTTGAACCACAGATTTCACAGATAAACACAGATTACTAAGGC
>CAMLNJ010000623.1 GCA_946481225.1 uncultured Verrucomicrobiota bacterium
GCTCAAGCCCGCCGGCGGCACCGCCACCTTCTCCGTCGCCGCCACCAACGCCAACCCCGGCGGCGTCCTCTCCTACCAGTGGCAAAAAGACGGCGTGAACCTCCCCGGCGAAACCGCGGCCACTCTCACCGTTAGCTCCGCCTCCTCCGCCGCGACCGGTGACTACACCGTGGTCGTCACCGAGGTCTCCTCCGGCGTCGGCTCGCCCACCACCGCCAGCGCCACCGCCTCGCTCGTCGTCGTGGATGCAGCCCGCTCCGTCCTGATCAACGGCGACCTCAACACCGCTTCCACGCCCACCTACACCGGCCATGGCATCTTGCGCGCCGACGGCACGCAAACCGACGACGATCTCGGATCGGGCGACACCTCATGGAACGGCATCCTCGGAGCGGCCGGCACCGCCACCCGCTCCGTCACCAAGGAATCCACCGGGCTCACCCTGCCCGGCGTCACCTTCACCTACACCGACGCCGGCGGGGTCGAGGACAACACCACCTCCGGAGCCATCGCCTCCAGCCCGGCGGTCGCCCTGAGCCGCGATTACCTCTACACCGACAACCAAGGGACACCGATAAGCGCCCGCGTGGCTGGTCTCGACCAGTTCGCCGGCCAGCGCGTCACCCTCTTGGTTTACGCCTACGGCAAGAACAGCACCGCGATATTCGAGAATACCACCAACGACACCGCAACCGTCACCCTGGCCGCGTTGAGCAACGACCAGGGACTGCCCCCCGGCACACCCGGCACCATCGCCGAGCCCACCGGCTTCCCCGACGACGCCGGCCGAAGCATCGAATACAACAACTTCGAATATACCAACGGGGCCTCCGCCGCCTATGTCCGCTTCGAGGGCGTGGTCGCCACCGACGGCTCCGTGGCCTGGACGCTCGGTGCGGACGCCGATGGCGGACGCATCCCGCTGGTCGGCTTCCAGCTCCTGGTTACGGACGAGGTTGTCGAGGTGCCGCTGTCCGTCGTCAGCCAGCCCTCGCCCGCCACCCGCACCGTCATGGGCGGTCTCAACGCCACCTACACCTTCGGCGTCATCGGCAGCCCGGCCCCGGCCTTCCAGTGGCAAAAGTCCACCAATGGCGGCGCCAGTTGGAACGATATCGACGGGGCCGATTCCGCCACCCTCTCCCTCGTCGCCGTGGGCTCTCCCGATGCCGCCCGCTACCGCTGCATCGCCACCCGCGAAAGCGTCACGATGATCAGCGACGTCGTCGAGCTCGCGGTCGAGGTCGTCGGCGACCTCGACGCGGACGGCTACGCCGACGGCCCCGTGCTGCTTGCCGGCGATGCCTTCGGAGCCAACTCCTTCAATACCTCCCTGAATTGGAGCGACGCGCAGGCACCCGTCGCGGGTCGCGACTATGTGGTCTGGCAGAATGGCCTTCGCACCCCGACCAGCGGCGACCACACCTTCGCCGGCGACCGCCTGATTCTCACCACCTCAAGCACGACCACGGCCAACCTCATCTGGAAAACCACCGGCAAGGTCAGCTTCCCCGAACTCTACCTCGACGGCGCCCTCATCAACCAAGCGGCCGGAAATGGCACCAGCGTGGAGTTGGGCGGTGTCGTGTATGTCGCTCGCGCCTCCGAACTCTGGGCCAACAACGGCCACTTCGTCGTGTCGGCCACGGTCTCCGGCCCGGGACAACTGCTCCTCAGCGGTGGCAACAACGTGAGCTTCAGCGGCGCTGTCTCGCTCGACGGCAACCTGAACGTCGCCAACACCGGCGGCTACATTCTGACCGCATCGGGCAGCCAGCGCTTCGTGCTCGGCGCCGCGGGCATCACCAACGCCGTAGTCGGTTCCGGCCCCGCCAGCCTCCAGGGTGCCTTTGTCATCAATACGACGTCAGCCAGCACCGTGCCGGGCTCCAGCTGGACCTTGCTCGCCAACACCGGAGCCAAGACCTTCGGCGCCGGCTTCACCGTCACCGGCTTCACCGCGGACGCCGCCGCCGCCGGCTCCCGCAAGTGGACCAAGGGCATATATCAGTTCGACGAGGCGACCGCCACCGTGACCGTGCAGGCGGGCACCTTGTCCGGCATCGAGTCCTGGCGCCAGACGCACTTCTCGACCACCGCCAACACGGGCGACGCGGCCAATACCGCCGACCCCGACGCCGACGGTCTCGTCAACCTGCTCGAATACGCGCTCGACACCGACCCGACCGAGGCCGGCGCCAGTCCAGTGACGGCAGGGCGCTCCGGAAGCTTCCTCACCCTCACATTCAACCACGTGGCGGACGACGCCTTGGTTTACACTATCGAGGCGAGCGGCGACTTGGCCACCTGGAACACCGTCCACACCTATCCCGAATTCGGAGCCTCCGGCACCGAGATCTACACCGACACCGTAGCGCTCTCCGCCCCGACGCGGCGCTTCCTGCGGCTTGTCGTTACCGTGCCATAAAACCGCGCGCGACAAACCCCGGCCGCCGCTCCGTCCCCGACGGCGGTCGGGGTCCTGTCTCCACCCGCTCGCCCACATTCGCGTCCATCAACCCAGGTCCGTTATGTCGCCCTCCCTTTTCGAGCGTCCCGTCTCTCTTCGCGGTTTCACGCTGATCGAACTCCTCACCGTCATCGCCATCATCGGCATTCTCGCCGCCATTCTTATTCCCACCGTTTCCCGGG
>CAMLNJ010000624.1 GCA_946481225.1 uncultured Verrucomicrobiota bacterium
GATGTCGGCGGGCTCGTCGCCGAGCAGGCGCCAGCCGACATAGGCCTGGGTGGAGCTGCTCCGCACGGCGACGACGCCGCGGCCGAGGGCCTCCATCTGGCGCTGGGCGCGCAGGCCGGGGAGGGCGAGCGAGGCGAAGGCGAGGGCGAGCAGGAAAAAGGACCGAAGGGGGGGCATGGCGATCAGGGGGCGGCGGCGAGAGGGAGGGCGGCCTTGGCGGAGGTGAGGATGGCTCGGGCGGGAGTTTGAAGCCGCAGGTCGGACACGACGCAGAAAGCCTCGTTGCCCAAGGCCGCGAGGAGCGGCACGCGGACGAGCGCGGGGCGGGCGTCGGCGGGGAAGAGGAAGTGGAAGCGCGCCTCGTGTTCCTCAAAGATGGTGACGAGGACGCGTTGAGGGGCGATTTCGGCGCCGGCGGAGTCGACGAGGGCGCAGACCTGAGGGGCGGCGGCCAGCAGGGCCGGGCGATGGGCGCCAAGCGTGGCGGAAGAGAGGGGGGCCGCGTCGGCGGGAAGGAGGGATGCCGCCGAGGGCAGGGAGAGCGAGACGCGGACCTCGAGGTTCTCCGCGTCGGCGGAGAGGGTGAGGTTGCTTTCGCCGGCGGAGTGGGCTCGGGCGAAGGGAAGGGCGCAGGTGAAGACGAGAAGAGCGAGAACGAGACGGAGCGGCATCATGGAACGAGGAACCGACGATCAACGATGGCAGGGGGCGGGGGACGGCGGAGCGCGGGGGACGCTGGCCGACGAAGAGGCGGCGGTGATACGGACATTGTCCGGGGGAAGCCCAAGAAGGAGGGTTCAAGATTCGGACAGTAAGATCGCACAGGGTGTCCTCCGGCTGCTCGCATGCAAGGCGGGCGGTTACCGCATGGGGAGACGGGGCGGGCGTGCAAATCGGCTGATGAACCGAAGTGCATGTCCACTCGTGACAAGCGGCGTGGCGGGGCCCCGGGGCGGGAGATCTTGGTGATTTTACGGCGGGGAGTGATCGCGCTGGGGCGGGCCTGGTGTCCGCCGTTCGATACGTAGTTCAACCTCACCTGGCATCGGCACGGCCGACGCGGCCGTGGCTACACACACGGGGGACCGACGCCGAGCGGGGTGGCCTTTGGCTCAGGGCGCGGGGCGGGCGGGCGCGGTCGCGAGACGGAGGCTGTCGAGCGCGGGGAAGAGGCGCGAGCGACGCAAGCCGAGGCGAGCGAGGCGGAAGGATGCGGCGGTGGCGAGGCAGCCGAAGCCGTAGCGGACGCTGCGGCGGAAGTTGATGGAGGATGCCTCGGGGAAATACTTCGTGGGGCAGCTGATCTCGGCGACGACGTAGCGCTGCCAGAGGATCTGGGCGAGCATCTGGTTGTCGAAGACGAAGTCGTCGGAATTTTCGCGCCAAGGAACGGTCTCGAGGAGTTCGCGGGAGAAGGCGCGGTAGCCGGTGTGGTATTCGGACAGCTTGGCGCCGATGAGGAGGTTTTCGACGAAGGTGAGGGCGCGGTTGGCGAGGTATTTCCAGACGGGCATGCCGCCGCGGAGGGCCTGGCCGCCGAGGATGCGGCTGCCGATCACGCAGGCGTAGACGTCGCCGGCGACGAGGGAGGCCATGGCGGGGATGAGCGCGGGGGTGTATTGATAATCCGGATGCACCATGATGACGACATCGGCGCCGGCCTGGAGGGCGGCGGCGTAGCAGGTCTTCTGGTTGCCGCCGTAGCCGAGGTTGCGCGGGTGGACGTGGACGCTGGCGTTTGGGAGCTCGCGGGCGAGGGCGGCGGTCTCGTCTCGGCTGGCGTCGTCGACGATGACGACGTGGTCGACGACGCCGGTGGCCATGACTTCGTCGTAGGTGCGCCGCAGAGTGCGCGCGGCGTTGTAGGCGGGCATGACGACGACGATCTTGCGGCGGTTATACATGGGAGCAGGGAGCGAGGAGCCAGGAGCAGGGAGCCAGAGGACGGACGGAGGGGGGGGCGAAACGGCGGAGCCGTTCCGTTACGGGTGGGCGGAGGATCAGCCGCGGGCGTCGAGGCGGGCGCGCCAGGCGGCGGCGGCTTCGGGGTTTTGTTTTTTCCAGAAGCGTTCGACGGCGTCGGCGGCGTTGGCGCGGGCGACGGGATCCTCGATGTTTTTCACCCAGTCGGCGGCCTTGCGCGGGTGGTTGAAGGCGTAGGACGAGATGAAGCGGCCGAGGGCGTGGTCCCGGTCGGAGCCGCGGGGGAGGGCGGCGAGGTAGGCGCCGGCCTTGGTCGGATCGACGCGGCCCCAGTTCTCGACGGTGAGGGAGAGCGCGGTGGCGCGGGCTTCTTCGCCGGGGAGCTTGAGCGCCCAGGCGGTGGCGGCGCCGGGATCGGAGCGGCCCCAGAAGTCGGCGAGGCTGTTGACGGCGGCGGCGGAGAGCTGATCGGGCGGGAGCGTCGAGGCGAAGGCGGCGGCGTCGGCGGGGGCGTGTTCGGCGAGCGTGGTGACGAGGTTGTTGGCGAGCTTGGTGCGGAGTTCGCCGGGGGGGAGGGCCTGGACTTGGGCGAGGGCGGCGGGGGCGTCGTCGCGGGCCCAGGAGTTGGCGAGGCTTTGGAGGGCGAGGTCGCGCACTTCGCCCGAACCCATCTGGGAGGCGAGGGCGAGGGCGCCGGCGGGGTCGTGGAAGGATTGGGCCTCGACGAT
>CAMLNJ010000625.1 GCA_946481225.1 uncultured Verrucomicrobiota bacterium
GCGGGTGCGGCTCGATGCGGTCGGTGACGGCGAGATAGTAGTCCGGCCGGTCGTGAAGTCCCCCGAAATCCCAGGTGCGGTAGAGCAGACGCTTGCCGCGTTTCACGCAGATCTCCTCGCGGAGGAGCTCGACGAGCGCGACGTGACTGTCGGCGCCCTGCAGGATGGGGTTGCCGCCGGTATGATGGGGAAGGTCGTGAAGGTAGGTCTCGCCGTGGCGCACGGTGAGGCCCCCGAGAGCGGGGAAACGCTCGAAGACGCCGGCAATCTGGGCGCGGAGGATCTCCTTGGTTTTGGGACGGGAGACGTCGATGCGGCCTTTGGCATCGCAGATCTCGGCCCGGTATTTGTTCACCAGACGTTTGGGCAGGACGATAAAGTCGGTGAAGGGATAGCAGGTCACGCCCGCGTCCGCCATGGATGCGACGAGCCGGTCGATCATCCGGGCCTGTTCATCCGCCCAGGCGCGTTCGGCGCTGTTGGGCGGGCAGATAGTTGAATCGTAGCTCTCGAACGTGATCGCGCATTGCACGAATTCGCGTGGCACGTTGCCTCGGAAGCCCCAGTCGCGAAGGCGCGCGGGGTCGGTGAAGCGCGTGGGGAATCGTGCTTCGCCGGGGTTGTGGTGAACCATGTCCAGCACGAGGGCGGGGGCCGGTGCGGGGTTTTGCGCGTCCTGTGGGCTCTCGGCCTGCGCGGCGTCGAGGGTAAACAGGAGGCCGAGAAGAGCCGTGGGCAAAACGCGGGGAAGGAGGCGACGAACCATGGTAGGGGTGGCGGAGGCTGGCGAAGGGTTTGTTCCTAAGCCGTAACCATGCAGTCGAGCAGGTCGCATCGAGGTGATCTGGCGGCACCTTTCAGTGGCGCGCTCCCAGCGAAATACCCTCCGGGTATTCCTCGGTCGCTTGCCTCTGAAATGCACTCGCCATCTCAGCTCGCTGTTCCGCTTTCGACTGCATGGTTACGGCTAAGTGGGCGCCGGGCTCGAGTTAATGGGGGGAAGCGCGCTCGGCGAGAGCGGGCACTTGAAGTCGATTCGAGGAGGAAACTCGCTCAGGGGGCGGTGAAGCGAACCCGCAGAAAGCGCCGGACGTTTCCTTCCAGCAATATCGGATCTTTGACGGTGACAGTGCGCAGCCCGTCGGTAGGACCTTCGGTCACCGCGGCGGTGCCGCTCCAGGCATCCTGGCCGAGCGACAGACTCGCGATGGGCGTCCAGCCGACGAGTTCGGAGCTGGCCTCGACCACGGTATCTGCAACGGCGGGGCTGCGGCGGGTGAAGGTCAGGGTGAGGTGCGGCACGCCACTCGCGCTCGTGCCGGCGACGGTCAGCGGTGCGGAGTCGACCGAAAGCGGGGACGAGCCACAGGCGTATTCGGCGAGGTTGGCCCGCCCGTCGCCATCGGGATCGGCGTCGTCGGCGGCGGGGCCGGTGGCGTCGGGGCTGCCGAAGTGTTCGAGGCGCCAGCTCATGGCGGGGCTCAGCGGCCGGGCGGAGACGGGGGCGGAGGCGTCGCCGACACCGAAGGCGTTGGCGGCGTTGACCGTGTAGTAATAGGTCGAGCCGTTGCTCAGGCCGACTTCGTCGGTGTAGGCGGTGGCGGCGAGTTCGCTCGCGAGGGTGGCGTAAGGACCGGATGCGGAGTCGGCGCGCTTCACGGCGTAGCCGGTGGCTCCGGGGGTGGCGGACCACGCGAGGTGGACGCGGGCGTTGCCGGCGTTGGCGGCGAGTCCGGCGGGCGCGGGCGGAGGAAGGCTGGCGGGCGTGGTGGACACTTCGTCGAACCAGGCCTGGCAAAGGGTGCCGTCGAGGTGGCTGTTCACGGCGAGGCCCATGTAGGCGGAGGCGCCCATGGTGACGGTGACGGGGGAGCCGACTTGGGTCCAGGCGACGCCATTGGCCGATTGGTGGGCGGTGAAGGTGTTGCCCGCGCGGACGAGGCGCACCCAGTGCGGCGCGAGCAGGCCGCTTGTGGCGGCGGCGGTGGTGGAGCCGCCGGTGGCGGTGCGGCGGATAAATTCCACGCCGGCGCCCGGGGTGAGGTTGACCATGGCATGGGCCGAGCCGGTGGTGAGCGATTCGCGGATCATGACGCCGCCCTTGGCGTTGGGGTGGACGTTTTGCAGGTAGCGCACGCGGGCGGTGATGCTGCAATCACCGGAGACCGGGACGTAGGCGTAGCGGATCTCGTCCTGGGCGAACCACACGTCCGCGCCGGAGCCGGTGATCAGGAAGGCGTGGTTGGAGTAGCCGCCGGAGCCCGCCGCCGCGACCGCGCCGACGTCCTGTTGGGCCCAGCCGGCGGGAAGGGTGAGCGGCGCCGGCGTGACGGACACGGCGGTGGAGGGCTCGCTGGCGCCGTTGGTGTTCACCGCTTGGACCAGATAGTGGTAGGTGGTTCCATTGGTCAGACCGGTGTGGGTGTAGAGCGTGGAGGTGAGTCCGCTGGCGACGGTCGTGTAGGGGCCGCCCGCGACGGTGGCGCTTTGGACGGTGTAACTGGTGGCGCCGGTGGATGCCGCCCAGATGAGCGAGGCCTGGGTGTTGCCGCCGAACGCCGCGAGCTGGGTCGGGCGTTCGGGCGGGGGCAGAGGGCCGACGACGAGGTTGGTGGCGATGACCTGGTTGAGCGCGCCGTCGTTGTTGC
>CAMLNJ010000626.1 GCA_946481225.1 uncultured Verrucomicrobiota bacterium
TGGTTGCGGAAGGTGTCCCAACTGGCGGTGGTGTCGCCGGACCAGGAGAGAGCGGAATAGCGTTGCTGGCCGTTCCAGGCGGAACGCGTGAGGGTGAGCACGCGTTTGTCGGAGGTGGCGCGCTGGCCCTCGTAGGTGCCTTGGGTGGTGACGAGGGAGTAGTTGTTGAGGTTGCGGGTATAGTCGCCCAGCGCGTTTTTGCCGAGGCTCTTGATGTCGGCTTCGACCTTTCGGGGATCATGGCAGGCCGAGTCCACCTCGACCTCGGTGCCGTCCATCCACAGGGCGTCGATGCCGATGTCGAGGAGGCCCTTTTTGATGTGTTTGAAATAGATGGCGCGGCCTTCGGCGCTGAAGGCGTCGTAGATGCGCGCCTTCTTCGAGATCCAATGGAGCGGTTGGTGACGGAGGCCCTTGGCGTCGAGTTCGCGGGCGAGCTCGGTGTCGTTGCCGACGGAGGGCCAGATGGAGATCATCACCTTGGCGTTGAGGTCGTGGATTTCGCGGATCGCGCCGGCGGGATTGGGGAAGCGCTGCTTGTTCCAAGTCATGCCGCTCCAGGTGCCGTCCTTGTCGCCGCCCCAGTATTGCCAGTCCTGGACGATGTAATCGAGGGGGAAGCCGTCCTGGCGGAAGCGTTTCACGACGCCGACGAGCTCGTCCTGGGTCTTGTAGCGCTCCTTGCTCATGAAGAGCCCGAAGGCGGCCTTGGGGAACATCGGCGCGGGACCGGTCAGGCGGCGGTAGCCGGCGATGACGCCGTCCATGGTCTCACCGGCGACGAGGTAGTAGTCCACGCCGGCGGGAGAACTCTCGGACCAGAAAGTGGCGCCGGTGGCGTCGTCCTTGAAGGTGCTCTTCGAGGCGGCGTCCCAGAGGATACCGTAGCGGCGGGTCGAGACGAGGAAGGGGACAACGATGCCGATGTTGGTCTGGACCATGTGGACCTGCTGGCCGCGGTAGTCCATGTAGCGTTTGTCGTATTGACCAAGGCCATACAGGGACTCGTCGGCGGCGAGGGAGAAGGTCTGGCGGACCTCGTAGGTGGGGGCGCCGGAGATCGTGAGCTCGCGGATGTCGCCGGGGCGGGCGGGAGCCTCCCGGGTTATCTCCGTGCCGTCGGGGCGGAGGAAGGCGAGCGCGCCGGTCTTTTTGTCGACACGGACGAGGAGGGCGGCGGTGGAAACCTCGAGGCTATCGTCGCGCTCCTTCACGCGCACGCGGGCGTCGCCGGCGGGCTGGACGGCGACGAGGCTCGGGTGCGCGGTGTGGGGACGACCGAGGTTGGCGTTGACGCGCACGATGTCGGGGCCGTGAAAGACGATGTTCTTCACCGTGGCCCCGACGCGGATCTGCACGCCGTGCTCGAGGCGCTCGAAGGCGAAGCCGCCGGCATCGGCGCGGGCCAAGGCCGGCGCGAGCGAGAGCTGGCCGACGGCATCAAGACCGGTCGGTGCGGCTTGAAGCCCGACCGCGAGGCCGGAGAGGAGGATGAGCAGGGTTTTTGTCATAGGGGAATGGGTAGGGTCGGACGAAAGGGAATAGACGATCACGGGGCGGTCACGCGCAGGCGGAGGAAGCGGCGCGGGCTGGAATCGAGGGACTGGGTGTCGGCCACGGTCGTCTCGCGGGTGGCGCCCGCGCCGGTTTCCCCGACCACGGCCGCTCCGGTCCAGGTGTCGCTCGCGGCCGGCAAGGTGGCGATGGGCGTCCACGCGGAGAGATCCGCGGAGGACTCCACCGTGTAGGTGACGGTCGCGGGGCTGAGGCGCGTGAATCCGAGCGCGAGGGTGTCGTTGACGATGGAGACCTCGGCCGGGGCGCCCGCGGCGGGGACGCCGGGTGTCATGCCGGTCGCGTATTTGAGCAGGATGGCGACGCCGTCTCCGTCCGGGGCGGCGGTGTCGGGGAGCGAGAGCGAAAGACCGTTGTCCAGTTTCCACTGTTGATACGGGGAGAGCGGAGTGGCGGAGGCTTCGGCGGAGTTCGCGCTTTGACCGGCGGCGTTCGCGGCGGACACGACGTAGTAGTAGGTCGTGGCGTTGGTCAGGCCGGTGTCGGTGTGATCGGTGGCGCCGGTTACGGAGGTGATCGTCACGTAGGGGCCGCCGCTGGTGGTGGCGCGTTTGATGTCGTAGCTCGTGGCGCCGGAGGTGGCGTCCCAAGCGAGGGCGACCTGGCCGTCGCCGGCCGTCGCGGTCAGGCCGATGGGCGCGGCCGGCGCGCCGGAGGCCAGGGCGATCTGGTCGAACTGCGCGGCGGTCACCAGGGTGTTGTTGTGCGAGGTGAGCGCGAAGCCGACCTGGTAGGTCGCCGGCAGGGCGAGGGTGACGGGCGTGCCGACGGCAGTCCAGGCGACGCCGTCCGGCGAGTGGTAGGCGGTGAAAATGTCGCCCGCGCGCTGGAGTTTTATCCAGTAGGGAGCGACGGGAGAAGCGGCGTTGGCGAAGGCGCTGGAGCCGCCGGTGGTCGCTCGGGTTTGGAACGAGCAGCCGTTGGCCGGCGTGAGGGTCACCAGGGCGTTGCGGGAGTTGGCGGCGAGGGACTCGCGGAACATGATGCCGGCCTTGGCCCAGGGATCGGTGGCGGCGAGACGGCCGACGCGCGCGACGAGGACGGCGTCGCCGGTCCAGGTTTGCCAG
>CAMLNJ010000627.1 GCA_946481225.1 uncultured Verrucomicrobiota bacterium
GTCCTGCCATTGGCCGATCACCGCGTCGAATTCTGTGTTTAGCGGATCGATGACCGCGCAGGCGCTGTCGCCCCGTCCATCCTCGCAATCCGCCTCGCAGCGTCCCGCCCAGCACACCCGATAATGCATGATCGAGCGATAGTCGTAAGGGGTGGCGTCGGTGATCCAGTCGGCGCGGGGTATCCAGTCGTAGTCGTGCGCGCGGCCTTCCTTGATGTTCTCGTAGCGGATGGCGACGAACCAGTCTCGATCCCAGCGTTGGTGTTCGTGAAAAAAACCCAGCACGTGGCCGAGCTCGTGCGCCTGCATCCACTCCCCGTTCCACCAGAAGGAGGTGATGTTGATGTCCACCCGCACGCCGGGGCGGTATCCCACCTGGCTGGTGTTGTTGCCCGCGTCGGTGCGGCCGGTGAAGAGCACGTAGGCTGTTTCGTCGGTGCGTGGAACGAAACGAATGGCCGCCCCGGTGTCTTCCCAGCGTTTCATGGCGGACAAGGCCTTCTCGCGCCGGGCCTCCGTCAGCTTCGACAGGTCGTAGGGGATCACGCCGCCGGGCCAAGGTAGCGGCTTGCCCGTTTCGTCGCATCGGCGGGCGGGGTCGGAGTCGCCGGAGGGCGTCGCGGCGTTTTCGGGTCGAGACGCGGCTTTGTCCGTCGGGCGGGCGAAGGCGCCCGCCCCCCAGAGCGCGAGCGCGGCGCCCAGAAGGGCGATGGCGGCGCCGGATGAGGCTCGCGCCGAGGTGGCGGGCGGGGGGCTGGGTTTCATGGCGATGTCGAAGGCGGCGGCGGGCCGCCGCGGTCCAGGATCGGAGCCTTACTTCGCGCTGTCCACCGACCACTCGTAGAGGCCGGCGGAGAAGTTTTCCGCGAGATCGAGCTCGAGTTTCAACGCGCGGGTGAGGACCGGCGTGAAACTCACCTTCACCGGCTCCGACTTGCGGATCGCGTAGTCGGACGCGCCCGGGACGGGGAGCCATTCGCCGGCTTCGTTCTTGTAGAGCAGGCGCCAGGATTTGGGCAGACGGCATTCTCCGCGGCCTTCGTCGGAGAACCAGGAAACCGTCGCGCCGCTCACGCGCTCGGGCTTGGCGAATTCGTAGCTCAGCCACTCGGTGCCGCCCTTGCGCGGCCAGAAGTCGAAGTTGCGCGGGAAGCCGTCGGTGGCGTTCTGCGGCATCTGGCCGTCCTTCACCACGGCGGGATCCATGCCGCCACGCGCGAAGGAGACGCCCAGCTTTGCGGCGGAGGCGATCGTCGGCGGCAGGGGCAGGCGCACCTTGTCCGTCGAGCTCGCGAGCCAGACCGCCATCGGCGAAAGGCCGCGGTTGTTCCATGTCGCGTAAGGAATGGCGACGAGCCGGGCGGGCGTCTCGGCGAGCGAGCCGTCCTCGCGGCGGGAGACGCGTTTCGCGCCTTCGATCTCGAGCGTGGTCACGCCGCCGAGCAGAGAGGCTTGGTGCGCCGGGCGCGAGGCGGCGTCGACGGGGAGCACGAGGCCTTCGAGGGAGCCGTTGTTGTCCACGCCTTCGAAGGTGTAGACGACCGGGCCGCGTTCGAGCGCGACGAGGCCGGCGAGGTCTTTGATCTTGGCGTGACCGGCCGCGCGGCGGACGGGCATCGCAAAATCGAGCTCCACGCGGTCGCCGGCGCGCCACTCGCGGCGGATCACGGCGAAGCCCGACTCGAGCGCGGCGGAAACCGGCGTGCCGTTGACCTTGAGCGTCCAGGCGGCGGGCGAGGCGTCCTCGTAGGTGTAGAGGTCGCTGGGGACGGGCGTGCCGCGCGTCCAGCCGGGGATGCGCAGTCGAAGGGAGAATGTCGTGGCTTTCGCGGGATTGACGCCGATGCGGATCGCGCCGTTCCACGGATAGTCGGTCTCCTGCGTGAGGCGCACCGTTTGTCCGCCGAGCTCCGCGCGGGCCTCGCCGGCGGCGTAGAGATTGACGAAGAGATCCTGGTCGCGGACGGCGTAGGCGTAGCCGCCGAGCGAGGCCAGGACGCGCAGGACGTTGGGCGGGCAGCAGGCGCAGCCGAACCAAGGGGCGCGGCCGGCGTGGCCGTGGTTGTTCTTCGTCTTGCCGTCGTATTCGAGCGGGTTCGGGTAGAAGAAGCGGTCGCCGGAGAGGGAGACGCCGCTGAGGAAGCCGTTGTGGAGCGTGCGCTCGAAGACGTCCATGTATTTGGCGTCGCCGCTCATGAGGAACATGCGGTGGTTCCAGAAGAGGAAGCCGATGGCGGCGCAGGTCTCGTTGTAGCAGCGGTTGGGCAGCTCGTAATCGTCGCCGTAGGCCTCGCCCGCGGCGCGCGCGCCCACGCCGCCGGTGAGGTGGAGTTTCTTGCCGACGACGTTTTCCCAGATGGCGTTGATGGCCTCGAGATAGCGCGGGTCGCCTTGGAGCGCGGCGACGTCGGCCATGCCGCTGTAGAGGTAGTTGGCGCGCACGGCGTGGCCGACGGCCTCGCGTTGCCGGAGGACGGGGGCGTGGTCCTGGCTGTATTCGCCGCCGCGGCCGCGGGTCTCGAGGAAGAAGCGGGCGAGCTCGAGCCAGCGTTTGTCGCCAGTTTTCCGATACAGCTTGGCGAGGCCCATCTCGACGACCTGGTGGCCGGGCGCGATGCGCGGCTCGCCGTCGCCGAAGTCG
>CAMLNJ010000628.1 GCA_946481225.1 uncultured Verrucomicrobiota bacterium
CTCGCCGCGGAGCCAGGCGCCGACGCCGCCCGAAAGATGACCCAGCGCGTTCGTCAGCACGGCGACGCGACCCGAGCGACGGAAGTGCAGCAACACGTCGCGCGCCGCTTCGGCGGTGCGCCCGGAGCCCATCGCCAGCGGCGCGAGTCCAACGGCCGCATGCAGCGGGTTTGCCTCGAACCACTCCGCGGCCACGGCGGGCGCCTTTGAGTGCAACTGCACCTCGATCATCGACGGCGCGGCCTCCGGTGCCTCGACGAGGTGAAGCAGGCGTGCCATTCGGGCCACATCGTCCTTGGACGTCCCCTGGACCACCGCCTTGACCACGAAGTCCACATGGCGCCACTCGGTGGCGGCGAGCCAGAGCCGCGTGAACTTCAGTTGTCGTTCGCTTTGATAGGCGCTCGGGACATCCAGAGAGACGCCGAGCCGCGTCACTTCGCGGACAAACGATGCCTCGTCAGGCAATCCGGCGAGCGTGCGTAGATTCAGGCAATTCGTGGGCCAATAATTCGGAGAAGCGGTCGGCACGTGCGAGCGCAAGTAACCTTCGAGTTCGTCGCCGCCGCTGACCAGGCAAAGAAAGGCCAAGGCAAGCTGCGCGGCGGGGCTTTCGCGATCAGTCTCCGCCGAGAAACGCCGCGACATGACGGCGCGCAGATTCTGTCGCACCTCCTCGCTTTCGAAGTTTAGCACCCGGTCCGCATAGGCTCCCGCCATGTTGAAGTGGGGATGGTTGTAATAATTCTGCGCGCCGGTCGCGATCTGACGCAGGTTCGCGTCGATAAGCCGCTCCGCCGTTTCCACCGGCGGAAAGAAGGCCGCGACAACGCTTATCCATTGTTCATGCTGGCCGGCGGCGTCCGCCATCCGACGAATCCCCCGATCGTCATCCGGATTTGCGGGTGGCACGACATCGGCCGTCACGACGCGCAAGACTTTCTCCCACTCCTCGATCGTGCCGAGGTTCTTGTTTTTCCAACCGTGTCCCGCATACGGCGACTTTTCGGTGCCGGCGTGATAGGCCCGCGTCCAAAACCACGCCTCTTCCCGACTCATGCGCAGCGGTATCTCGGCTTCGTGGGTGACGACTATGCCATATGAAGAATACCAACGTTTCGCCGCCTGGATGCACGCCTCGTAGTCGAAAGGCGCCGAAGCCGGCGGCGGAAGCTGACGCCACAGCCAAGCCACCATGGCGTGATCGGCGGCGGAGACGCGCACGCGCCGTTCCGGCGCCGACGCGGCGAGCGTCGGGACGGAGGAGAGCGCGCCGGAATGAACGTCCGGTGAATTGACGGCGGAACAAGAGGCGACGGCCTCCTTGGCGCCGGGCGATGGCGAAGGTGCCGCGGACGAGGGAACTTCAGGGGGCGTGGAGGTCGCGCTCGTCGCCGCCTGGGATTTCGCTTCGACGACTTTCTTCACCACCGACACCGACGTAGCGGCTGAAGCACCGCCGATCACCTCCACATAACCCTTCTTCGTTTTCTCCGCGACCAGCTTATCGTGCTCCTTTTTCGCCGCCTCCGCGGTCGGAAACGTCTTTTCCTGCGCTTGGCCGGCCGTGCCGATGCGACCGAAATGCACTGTCAGACTTCTATCACTTAACCCCACCGACCAAAATTTATTCGAGGTGCCGTCAGTGAAATGAAATTCCCTGCGATTCATAAATGGAACCAAGCAGGGTTTCCCGTCCGGCCCATTGCAACCGCGACCTCGTGCCCGCGAAGATATTATTACAAACGACAGCGGGTGTGTAGAGCTGGCGCCAAAAAATCGAGGAGCTGGGTGCTCCGAACCACGATCGAGCCCTGGGATCGCGCCAAGGCATCCGCCGCCAAGCCCTGCCAAACCACGCCGCGGGCCGCCGCGCCGAGCGGGTCGCCAGGGGCTTGCGCGAGGAGCGTGCCTGTCAACCCCGCTAGCAAATCACCGCTGCCGCCTCGCGCCAGCACGGGACCTCCAAAAAAACTGTGATAACGCGTCCCGGACGCGGCACCGGGCGCCGTCGTCGTCTCGACACAGGTGATCGGGCCCTTTCGCACCACCACCGCGCCAACGGGAAGCGCGCCGGCGATGCGCGCGTGTTCGCCCGCGTGAGGCGTAAGGATGCGCGACGCGCGACCGGCGGCGACAATCCCCGGCTGGAGCGCGTCGGCGTCGATCACGAGCGGGCGCGGCGACTCGCGCACGATCTCCTCGGCGAAGGCGAGCGTCTCGCGTTCGCGGCCGATACCGGGACCCAGCACGACCGCCGTCGCGCGGGCAAAGGCTTCGCGCACGAGATGCAGCCCCTCGAGCGCGAGCCCGCCCTCGGGCGTCTCAGGCAAGCCCAGCCAGATCGCCTCCGGCGCCTGCGCGGCGAAGGCCGGCATGAGCGATTCCGGCACGGCCGCCGTCACCAAACCGGCGCCGCTCCTCAACGCGGCGAGCGTCGCCATGAGCGCCGCCCCCGGATAACGCCGTGAACCCGCCACGATCAACGGATGCCCGAAATGCCGCTTGTCGCTTTGCGGCGGACGCAAGCCGCGCAAACCATCCAACACGCCCGCGCCGAGCACGGCGTCGGCTGTCGGACGCAGACTTTGCAGAGAAAACCCGAGGTCGACAAGGCGAAGGCGCCCCGCCTGCGGAAG
>CAMLNJ010000629.1 GCA_946481225.1 uncultured Verrucomicrobiota bacterium
CTTCGTCTCTACCGCGAAGAATTCGGCCATCCGCCCCCCGCCGATATCTGGCCGCCTGCGGCACGGCGCTTCGCGCCGGGAGCCTCGCCCATCTCGGTCGCCCCGGCCGATCATCTCATCCTGCCCAAACCCGGGCTCCGCCGGGCCGCGCTTCTCGCGTTGCTCGTTCCCGCCGCCGCGCTCGGGCTCGGAGCGATCGTCCGCGGCAACGCCCTGCTGGCCGTGGCGTGTTTCGGACTTGTTCTCGCGCTGCTCATTTTCGTGATCGTGCGCCTGCTTGGCGGCGGGCGCGGAAAGGACCGCGACAACCGGCGCTCGGGCGGCTGCTCCACCGCGACGGGTTGCAGCGTCCACTCCTGCGGAAGCGGTTCGTCGGACTCATCCGACGGCGGCGGAGACTCCGGCTGCGGGAGCGGTTGCGGCGGGGGCGGTTGCGGCGGAGGCGACTGATCGACCACACGTTCGCCAAGGCTTTCCGCTTGGAACCTGCATCCGGAAGCGGCACAAAATTTCACCGTGTTCGCCGCTCTCATCTTCGTCGGGCTCCTGGTCGGATTGCTCGTGCTTGCGATCAGCCTCGCACGAGCCGCGCAAGGATACACGCGTGGTCCGCAACCTCCTCATTACTCCGGCCGTTCCCCGGTGTCGTCGAACGACGTCTATTCGTCGGCCCTGTTGCATTCGGCTGTGTCAACCGACGCGCACTCGGCTTCGTCCCAACATCACGACAGCGGGTCCTCATCCGGCCCCGACAGCTCCTGCGGCTGCGATAGCGGTTCTTCGTGCGACAGCGGCGGCGGCTCCTGCGGCTGCGATTGATTCGCCCGCGCCTTTTTCCTTTCGCCCGCCGCGCTTCGCGCCTCCTTTGGCGCCATGCGCCTTTTGATTTCCAACGACGACGGCATCCGCTCGCCCTTCCTGCACGCGCTGGTCGCCGCGCTTCGCTCGGCCGGTCACGAACTCTTCGTCGTCGCCCCGCTCCATGAGCAAAGCTGGACCGGCGCCAGCAAGTGCCGCCACCGCCCCGTCGCCTCCGCGCGCGCCGAGCACGGACTCGGCGCTCCCACCTGGACTGTCGACGGCACGCCCGCCGATTGCGTCAACATCGCCCTCGCCCATCTACTCCCCGGCGGCGCATCGTCCTTCGACGGCGTCGTGTCCGGCATCAACCTCGGGCTCAACACCACTCTCGGGTTCATCAACGCCAGCGGCACCATCGCCGCCGCGTGGGAGGGCGCGCTCCACGGCCTCCCCGCCATCGCTTGCTCGCAGGATCTGAACTACGACGAGTGGCGCCACCTCACCTCCGGCGGCGAGCTCGAAGCCATCCCGGCCACCCGCGCCACCATCGAGGCCAGCGCCGCCCACGCCGCGCGCTTGGTCGGCGAACTCCTGCCGTCCACCGGCCGCGAACACTTCGTCGTCCACAACCTCAACTTCCCCAAGCCCTGCACGCCAGCTAGCCGCGTGGTCCGCACCGTGCCCGCGCGCGTCGTCGTGCCGAAGCTTTTCAGCCCCGCCGCCGACGACGGCACGCATCGCTTCGTGTTTTCCGACGCCATCGACCGCTCCCCGCCCGGCCTCGTGACCGACAAAGCCACCGTCGCCGCCGGCCACATCAGCCACAGCATCCTCGACTACACGCGTCTGTAACGCCCCGCGAAACAGGTCCGGTGTTTCCGCGCCCGCCTACGGCGCGCCGTCTCCTGTATCCGCTCCATCGACAGGTGGAATTGCCTCGCCCTTCCCGCGCTTGGGCTTCCTCGATATCACCTCGGCATCGTGCTTCCAGAGCAGATCGACGCAGTCCCAAAAGCTCGATGGATACAGGCGCGTGTAGTGCTCCGGCACCGTGAACCTGTCCGCCGGCAAGTCCGCGATCCGCTCATAGGCATCGTAATCGACCCGCTGCTCCGTGATGAGCCGTCCCCGCTTCGACAGAAACCGCATCGCGGCCAAGTGGCGCGCGGGCTCCTTCAGCCAGTATTCCACCTGCGCGGGAACATTATCCGACACCCGCTTGCTCATCTGCTTCCTTGCCTTGGAGCCGAACGCGCCGCCCCCCAGTTGCTTCACCACCTTTTCTCCGACGGCACGCGCTCCCGCCCTATCGGCGTCGCTCAACAGGGCGGTGATCACAATATAGTCCGCCCCGCCCTCCGTCGCTCGCGCAAGCGTCAGCGACATCATCTTGTCCTTGGGCTTCTCGACCGGCGCTCCGAGAAAGCGCTCGAACGCCTTTTGCGGGAAAAGGATGGCTCTGTTGTCTCCGCGCAGCGACCAGCTTCCCTCCTCGTTTACGATCTCGGTCGAGCGAGAAGCGTGGTAGTCGCCTCGATGTTCGCTCTCGGTGCGGCTGAGCCGCGTTCCATCGGGCTTTATCGTCAGATACTCGCACCTCGAGATCTCCATCCCGTGCTTTTCCTCGGCGCTGATCTTTTTATACGAGCCTGGCGGCATCGTGTAGGCCAAAGCCGCATCGAGCAGCTCTCGCGCGTTTTCCCCCGGCGCTTCGGTCTCGGCCTTGATCGGCGCGAAGGGCATGAGCAACGCGACGATGATGGCACCGACCGACCGTCCCCGGCTTTTGAATGGGTGATTCATGATGTGTGAAGAATTCCTACCGCGCGTTGCCTTGA
>CAMLNJ010000630.1 GCA_946481225.1 uncultured Verrucomicrobiota bacterium
GATGGAGGCGGACGTTGCGGCGGAAACCGTCGCTCTCCGAGTGCTGCACCGCGACGCGGATCATCAGCTCCTCGGGGTTCTTGGGCGTGAGCGTGCCGCCCGCGGCGACGCCGGTTTCGCGCAGGTTGTCCACGCCGACCGTGAGCTCGGCGTGGCCGTTCCAGTCGGGCGTGGGATCGTTCGTCACGATCTGAATGACGCCGCCGGCGGCGTTAGCGCCGAAGGCTCCGGCCTGCGCGCCGCGCAGGACCTCGATCTGGCGCACGTCGAACGTGCTTCCGATGCCGCCGAGACCGGTGAAATCGAGGTCGTCCACTTTGAAGGCGACGGCGGAATCAGGTGTCTCGCCCTCGAACTGGGAATTCTCGCCGATGCCCCGGATCTGGAAAAAGCGCGGGCGGGCGGTGCCGCCGGTCCAGGTGAGATTCGGGATCTGGTCGGCCAGATCGCCGAAGTGCCGGACGCCGGAAGCGTCGAGCGCCGCCCCGTCGTAGACGCTCACGCTGGCGGTCGTCTTTTCCAACGGCGTTTCCCAGAGGTCGGCCGTGACATACACGGGATCAAGCTCGACCGGCTTGTCGGCCGCGGCCGGGGCCTCGGGCGCCGGGGCGGGCGCGGTTTCGTTGGCTCGGGCGCCATTCGTGAGAATCGCGCCGAGGAGAAGGATCTGTGTCGGGAGTCGCATGGTGTGACTTTAGGCCCGACCCAAATCGGACTCCCGGGTGAGAAAGAGGGCGACGCCCGCGCGATGACCGCGCGGTGGTGACGTAGCCCTGCTGTTTCCTTCGCCGGTATAATCCGTTTCAGGTTCGAAGGGTCGAGCGGTCGATCGCGCCGCAATCTCAGTCCGCCGCGGCGGACACCCCTACAGGCAAGGGCTGCTCAAAGCGGCCGCCCGTTAAACGAGCAAGCAAACTTTTTTTGCCGTATTTCGGCACGGGGAATGCATGGTGTGCCCCATCGGCAATTTATCCATAAATCTATGAAATCGGTAAATCAGAGCAATCGCTCCAGTTCTGGGTTTCCTCCGTCGGGAGCCTTGGTTGTAAAAAAGCCAATCCAAAACCCCTGCCCCGCCATGTCTACCCCTCTTGAAAAGCAGCAAGCCGCAACAACTTCTGTTTCACCGGAAACGCGGGAGCCCCTTCCGTCCGCACGCGTGGTCATCGTAGTGGGGCCTGAGCCGGGATGCGTGGAAACCATAGCGCAAGGCTTCGCCACGCAGGGGGAGCTCATGCGTGTCATGTGGTTCTCCGAAGCCTGCCAGGCATTGGCGTTAGGTGTCCAAAAAGCGCTCGCCGGCGTGATCGTCTGCCATCGCCCCGAGCAGACGCCGGAGATCGACGTCAGCGAATTGCGCCGCGCTTGGCCGGACACCCCGGTCCTGGCCTGGCAACTCGCCTCCTAGCTGCCTGTCGGACTTAGCTCGCAGTCTCAATTGAGCGCGCCCGTGGCCGCGTATTCTCAATCCGTTTCAGGCGCGGAGTCGTTTACGTGGCTATAGACGGTTTCGCCACCCTAGGGCATGTCTGGGAAAGAAGTCGGGCCAGCGTGAGCGAGAAAGCGAGTTCGGCCAAGGCGACCGAGGCGGAGGCGGGCCAGCGGCCCGTGCCGCCGAGGGCAACGCCGGCCCAACTCGCTTTCTCGCTTCACTCGTAGAGCGTCAGCGATGGCCCGGCTTTCTTTCCCAGACACGCCCTAGGTCCGACAGGCTCCTAGGGCGTGTCCGCCGGCACCCGCCCTCCGGGGGAAAGCGAGCCAGCCTTCAGCGGGGTGGCGCCAAGCGGATAACGGAAGGTCAGGCCCTCGTAGTTGCGGAAAACCACCTCGTCGTCGGTGATGCGCTCGACGTAGTCGGGATTGATCGGGACCTTCCCGCCCCCGCCCGGAGCGTCGATCACGTATTGAGGGACCGAATACCCGGTGGTGTGGCCGCGGAGGGAACGGATGATCTCCAGGCCTTTCCGCACATCGACCTTGAAGTGCGAGCCGCCGGTGATGAGGTCCATCTGATAGAGGTAATAGGGGCGCACGCGCATCCGCAGCAGCCGGTGGACGAGGGCCTTCATCACCTCGGCGTCGTCGTTCACTCCGCGCAGGAGCACGGATTGGTTCCCCAACGGCACGCCGGCGAAACTCAGCCGCTCGCAGGCCGCCTTGAGCTCGGCGGTGGCCTCGCGCGGATGGTTGACGTGGATGCTCATCCAGATCGGACCGTGCTTCTTGAAAATCTCGCACAGTTCGGGCGTGATGCGCTGCGGCAAAAAGACCGGGATGCGCGATCCGATGCGAATGAACTCGACGTGCGGGATGGCCCGCAGGCGGCCCAGGAGGTGATCCAGCTTGCGGTCGCTGAGCAGCAGCGGATCGCCGCCGGAGAGCAGCACGTCGCGAATCTCGGGATGGGCCTCGATGTAACGCAGCCCCTGCTCGTATTCGGGATGAAAATTGTAATCCTGCGCGTTCGATACCAAACGGCTGCGCGTGCAATAGCGGCAGTAGGCGGCGCAACGATCGGTCACCAGGAACAGCACGCGATCCGGGTAGCGATGCACGAGCCCCGGCACCGGCGAGTGCTCGTCTTCGCCGAGAGAATCCAACATCTCCTCCGCATGGATCCGCGACTCGCCGCT
>CAMLNJ010000631.1 GCA_946481225.1 uncultured Verrucomicrobiota bacterium
GGCTTCGGCCTCCACCGCGGCGCCCTCGCCGCCAAGGAAATGGGCGGCGCCCTCCTCGCCCATAGCGAGGGCCCCGGCCGCGGCGCCACCTTCGCCCTCCGGCTCCCCTTCGCCCCCGGCGGCCGAAACGGCTGATCCCGCCGCCCCGCCCGCCTAGGTCCGCGTCCCTCCCGCCCGTTTTCCACCCGTTTATGATTCCCGCCCGCCGCCCCCTTGCCCGCGCCTCCCTGGCAGCCGCCCTCGCGCGCGTCCAGGATCTTGAACGGCGCCTGGAACTCGAAACCGCGGAGCGCGAACGCCTGGCCGGCGCGCTCAAAAGCTCGGAGAACTTCCTCCACTCGCTGCTGGATCATCTGCCGGTGAACATCTTCAGGCTCGATGCCGGGCAACGCTTCACCTTCGTCAACCCGCTTTTCTGCCGACGCCGCGGCCGCACGCCCGACGAAATCCTCGGCAAGACCCTCGAGGAGATCTCGCCGGCCGAATTGGTCGGCCAATACCGCGAGGTCAATCGCCGCGTGATCGAGGACGGCCTCCACTACGACGCGATCGAGGAAAACATCACCGCAAGCGGGGAAAAACGTTGGATCCACGCCATCAAGGTCCCGATCCACGACGAAGCCGGCCGCCGCGTCGGCCTCCAGGCGATGTTCTTCGACGTCACCGCCATCAAGGAGGCCGAGGCCCGGCTCGCCTACGAGCGCGACCTCTTCAACGTGCTGCTGGACGCGAGCCCGGACGCGATTTATTTCAAGGATCGCCAGTCCCGTTTCGTCCACGTCAGCCGTTCGGCCGCGGCCAACATCTTCGCCCGCGCACCCGGCCTCCGGGAGCGGCTCCTCGCCGCCCTCGCCGCCCGGCCCGGCGCCGCGGCCCCGGATGACGCGGCGCTGGTGAAGGGCCTCACCGACGCCGACATCTACGCCCCGGAAGACGCGCTCCGCACCCTCGGGGACGAACAAAGCATCCTCCTCACCGGCCGGCCCCTGGTCGGCCAGCTCAAGAAAATGAACGCCCGCAACGGCTCCGTTTGCTGGCTCCAAGTCAACAAGATGCCCTGGCGCAACCAGGCGGGCGAGGTCATCGGCATCGTCGGTATCTCCCGCGACGTCACCGCCCTGAAAACCGCCGAGGAGCAGCTCGACCAGGCAAACCGACGCCTGATCGAGGCCTCGCGCCAAGCCGGCATGGCCGAGATCGCGACCAGCGTTCTCCACAACGTCGGCAACGTGCTCAACAGCGTGAACGTCTCCGCCACCCTCGCGACCGACCAGATCCGCCGCTCCAAGGTGGCCAACCTCGTCAAGCTCCGCGACCTCGTGCACCAGCACCGCGACGATCTCGGCCGCTTTATGACCGAGGACCCCAAGGGACGCATGATCCCCTCCTACCTCGCTTCGCTCTCGGACTCCATCGCCGAAGAGCAGGAGCTGGTCCTCGCCGAGCTCGGGGCCCTGCGCAAAAACATCGACCACATCAAGGACGTCGTCGCCATGCAGCAGAGCTACGCGAAGACCTCCGGCCTCGCGGAGTTGGTCGCCGTGCCCGACCTGCTCGAGGACGCGATCCGCATCAATGCCAGCCCCCTCGCGAGCCTCAACGTGAAGATCGTCCGCGACTACGCCTGCCGCGCCTCGATCACGACCGAAAGGCACAAGGTCATGCAGATCCTGGTGAACCTCGTCCGCAACGCCGCCCACGCGTGCGAGGAGTCCGGTCAAACGGGCAACTCCATCACCCTCCGCGCCGTCGTCGACGAGCACGGCGCGGAGATCGCCGTCATCGACAACGGCGTCGGGATCCCCGCCGAAAACCTCGCCCGCATCTTCGCCCACGGCTTCACCACCCGCAAACACGGCCACGGCTTCGGCCTCCACAGCGGCGCCCTCGCCGCCAAGGAGCTTGGCGGCTCCCTCGCCGTCCACAGCGACGGCCCCGGCAAGGGCGCCACCTTCACGCTCCGGCTTCCCTGCGAACCGGACGGTTCACCATCGTGACTATTCCGCCTTGTCCCGCTTCTTGCCTGGAACCGCGCTCGCGCCCGCGCGCATGGCTCGTCGGCGCGCTGCTTTCCTTCCTTTGGCTCCTGGGCCCGACGAGCGACGTCGCGCTCGCCCTCGATCCGGCCATCGGCCTCCAGCAATACAACCACCGGACTTGGAACCGGCAAAACGGCCTGCCCGTCAGCGGCGTCACCGCCATCGCGCAGGCGAAGGACGGCTACCTGTGGTTCGGCTCCTCGGCCGGTCTGGTGCGCTTCAACGGCATCGAGTTTCAGCTGCACGACTTCCACTCCGTCGCCTCGATGCGCAGCAGCGTCGTGACCAGCCTTGCCCCCTCCCGCGCGGGCGGCGTTTGGGTGGGACTGGAACACAACGCGTTCGGGCTCCACGACGGCCGATCCTTTTCGTTTCACGGTGAGCGGCGTCCCGAGACGAAAAACCTGAACGTCCGCTCCCTCGTCGAAAGCAAGGACGGCGCCCTCTGGATCACCATCCAAAACCAGATCGTCCGCCTGGACCCCGACGGGAAATGGGTCCCGCTCCTGACCACGGCCCCGGGCACCGATCTGGCCGTGAGCGGCTCCTGCGTCCACGAAGGCCGGCAGGGCCGGATCTGGAT
>CAMLNJ010000632.1 GCA_946481225.1 uncultured Verrucomicrobiota bacterium
GTTTTCGGCAGGTTCAAAATGTAGTCGAGCGCCTGGTCCCGGTGATCGGGCTGAGACGGTTTGCCTTCGCTCGGGGCTGCATGCGCGAGAGGCAAGAAGAGAACGCTGAGGGCGAAGAGGCCGGCGTGAAGGATCGTCGTTGAGCGGGCGCGACCCGGAGCCGGGCCGGAGGAGCGGAAACGTAGCCGGCGCCGGACGAGCACCGGGAGGGCGTCGGTCGGAAGAAAAAAGGAGCGGGTCATGCCGATTCCATCGACAAGGCCAGCGAAGAAAGCTCACGCGGACGGCACCCAGGCCGCTATCTTTTCTTCATCCGGGCTCAGAGCTTCGGGAATTTCACCCACTTGGCGCCGAGCTTGGAGCTCTTCACCACGGTCTCGATGAAGGCCATGCCCTCGACGCCGTCGTCGATCGTGGGGAAGTCGGGATCAGTTGGTAGTTTTTTTCCGGATACCTCGGCGCGGATGGCGCGGAAGGTCTCGCGGTAGAGGTTGCCGAAGGCCTCGAGGTAGCCTTCGGGGTGGCCGGCGGGGATGCGCGCGGCGGACTTGGCGGCGGCGCTGGTAAGGTAGCCGTTGCCGCGGCCCCAGATCTCGGTCGGGCGGTCGGGGTATTTGACGAGGAGCTGGTTCGGGTGCTCCTGGCGCCATTCGAGGCCGGCTTTCTCGCCGTAGACGCGGATGTTGAGCGCGTTTTCCTCGCCGACGCTGATCTGCGAGGCGTGGAGCACGCCCTTGGCGCCGCCCTTGAAACGCAGGAGGACGCTGCCGTCGTCGTCGAGGGCGCGGCCCTTCACGAAGGCGGTGAGGTCGGCGCAGAGCTCGTCGATGCGGAGGCCGGTGATGTAGCGGGCGAGGTTTTCGGCGTGCGTGCCGATGTCGCCCATGCAGCCCGCGGCGCCGGAGCGCTTGGGGTCGGTGCGCCACGCGGCTTGTTTCTGGTCGGATTTTTCGAGGGCGGTGGAGAGCCAGCCTTGCGGATACTCGACGACGACTTTGCGGAGCGGGCCGAGTTTGCCGGAGCGCACGAGTTCGCGCGCCTGCTTCACCATGGCGTTTCCGGTGTAGTTATGGGTGAGGGCGAAAACCTTGCGGCTCTTCGCGACGATTTTCCTGAGCGCGAGCGCCTCCTTGAGATCGAAGGTGACGGGCTTGTCGCAGACGACGTTGAAGCCTTTTTCGAGGAAGAGCTTCGCGGGCGGGAAGTGCTGGTGGTTCGGCGTGACGATGACGACGAAGTGGAGGCGTTCGCCGACGGGTTTTCCGGCCTCGGCTTCGGCCATTTCCTGGAAAGAGCCGTAGACGCGGCCGGGGGCGAGGCCGAGGTCTTCGCCGGAGGCGCGGGAGCGGACGGGGTCGGAGGAGAAGGCGCCGGCGACGAGTTCGGCCTGGCCGTCGAGCTGCGCGGCGATGCGGTGGACGGCGCCGATGAAGGCGCCGCGTCCGCCGCCGATCATGCCGTAGCGAAGTTTTCGGTTCATGGGGTTTGGGATCGAAGGAGGGGAGCACAAACCCGCGCGGGAGAAACGCGGGGCGGCCGCGGTCAAAAGGGGCCGGGAAAATCAGCTTGCGATCGTCGGGCCCGGGGCAAGGGCTTTCCTGGCGCGGCGAGAACGGAAAAAGTATCGGAGCAAGGGCTTGCGGCCTCGTCGCGGGGCGGGCAGCATCCGGTGCAGCCAACCCCATAAACCCCATGATGCTGCACACGTTTTCGACCTTGGGCTGCCCCGAGATGGATTTGGACGGAGCAATCGGCCTGGCCGCGCGCCATGGCTTGCATTCTTTGGAGCTGCGGACGCTCAGCAACACCACCGACCTGCCGGCGTGGTTTGAGTCGCATTATGGCTCACCGGCGGGGCTGGCGGCGCACTTGAAGCAGCGCCACGTGAAGATCTGCGCGCTCGGAACTTCCTTCAAGCTGGTCGGTCACGACGACATCGACCGGGCGCAGTTGGAGATGTTCGTGCGCTGGGCGGACGAGGCCGACGTGCCCTGGCTGCGCGTCTTCGACGGCGGCAAGCGGGGCGACGCGGCCGAGGTCGCCGAGGCGGTGGCGACCTTGAAGTGGTGGCGCGAGCAACGGATAAAAAACAACTGGGCCGTGGAGCTGATGGTCGAGACGCACGATGGCTTCGTGACTTCGGGCGCGTTGCACGAGCTGATCGCCCACGCGCCGCAGATCAGCATCCTGTGGGACGCGCATCATACTTGGAAGAAGGGCGGGGAGGCGCCCGCGCACACGTGGAAGACGGTTCGCAACCACGTGGTCCACATCCATGTGAAGGACAGCGTGAGCAAGCCGACGCCGACCGGAAGCCATCCTTACACATACGTGCTTCCGGGCGACGGGGAGTTTCCGATGACCGAGCTGCGAAACGCGCTCAAGGAGGACAAATACAACGGCGTTCTTTCCCTCGAGTGGGAGCGCATGTGGCACCCCTACCTGCCGGAGTTGGACAAGGCGCTGCACCACGCGCAGCAGATGCGCTGGTGGTAGCGTCCGCGCCCGCGCCATCGGGCGTGGGCGGGCTGCAGCCACGGGCGTGTCGCCCGTGGAATCGCGGATCGCGGATCGAGCCGCACGGCGCGGGGATGGTGGGGCACGGCCGACACGGCCG
>CAMLNJ010000633.1 GCA_946481225.1 uncultured Verrucomicrobiota bacterium
TCCCGACAGCGCCGGCGTACCGGCCTCGTTCGCCCGCGAGACGATCGTGTTGCCCTTCAACGACCCGGCCGCGCTCGACGCCGCCTTCGCCGCCAACCCGGGCCAGATCGCGTGTGTCATCCTCGAGCCCTACATCGGCAACACCGGCTTCATCCCCGCCCTGCCCGGGTACCTGCGCCACGTGCGCAACATCACCGCCGCCCACGGCACGTTGCTCGTCTTCGACGAGGTCATGACCGGTTTCCGTCTCGCCCGGGGTGGCGTGCAGGAATTGGAGCAGATCACCCCCGACCTCACCTGCCTCGGCAAGATCATCGGCGGCGGCCTCCCCGTCGGGGCCTTTGGCGGCCGGGCCGAGATCATGGATTACCTCGCCCCCCTCGGCCCGGTTTACCAGGCGGGCACGCTCAGCGGCAACCCCCTGGCCATGGCCGCGGGCATCGCCCAGCTCCGTCTGCTCGAGGAGGTCAATCCTTACGCCCGCCTCGACGCCCTCGGGCAACAGGTCTGCGCCGCGGCCCTCGCCGCCGCCCGGGCCAAGGGCCTGCCGCTGCAGGCCCCCCAGGTCGGCTCGATGTTTAGCCTGTTTTTCACCGCCACCCCGGTCCACGACATGACCAGCGCGATGACCTCCGATGCCAAGCTCTTCGGCCGCTTTTTCCACTCCTGCCTGAATGGTGGCGTCTACCTGCCTCCCAGCGCCTACGAGGCGTGGTTCCTCAGCACGGCCCATGAGGGCTCCGCGGTTGACCGGGCTTGCGAAGTGATTACCGGTGCGATTAAGTCCCTCTAAGGAATCTCTCCCCGCGCCCGTTATCTCCCTGTCATTGATGAAACTTCTCCGTCCGCTCGTTCTCCTTGCCACGCTTGCCGCCGGCCTCCTGGCCCAGCCGCAGGACGCACCGCTGCTTTCGCTCGACGAACTCCAGCCCGGCATGCAGGGCGAGGTCTGGACGGTCTTTCAGGGCAACGCCCCCGAACCCTTCTCCGTCCGGGTCACCGGGGTTCTCCGCAACTCCCTCGGACCGGGCAAGAGCATGATACTCTGCGAACTTACCGACCCGCGCGTCCAGTCGATGGGCGCCGTCGCCGGCATGAGCGGCAGCCCGCTTTACATCGGTGGCAGGCTTGCGGGGGTGCTTTCCTACCAGATCCAACGGTTCGAGACCGTCCGGTACGCGGGCTTCACCCCGATCAAGGACATGCTCGAGGTCACCGCCCTGCCCGCCGGTCGCGACGGCTTTTCCCCCACCCCCATTCCCGTCAAGGGCGCCAACGGAGCCCGCGCGAATCTGGACGGCGACATCACGCCGCTGACCCCCGCCTTTTCCGCAGGCGGACTCTCGCCGCTCGTGTCGGGCCTGCTGGCTTCCCAATTCGAGTCGCTTGGACTCTCCCTGAACGCCCTCGGTGGCAGCATGGATTCCCCGGTCGCGTCCGCCGACGCTCCACCACCGCCCGCGCTGCAGCCCGGCGGCGTCGTCGCCGTGGCCCTCGCCGTGGGCGACGTCACCATCGCCGGCACGGGCACGGTCTCGCACGTGGACGACACCCACGTCCTCGCCTTCGGACACCCGATGATGTCGCTCGGCGCCACCGAGCTGCCCATGGCCTCGGCCGAGGTCGTCACCATCCTCCCGAGCCAGTTGAACTCCATCAAGGTCTCCAACACCGGCCGGATCATCGGCGCCTTCAGCCAGGACCGGCTGTCCGGCATCTACGGCGAGATCGGCCGCGAGCCCGTGATGGTGCCGGTTGAAATCAGTTTCCCCACGCGCCAGAACCGGAAGGCCCTCAATTTTCGCGTCGTCCGCCATGAGCAGGTGCTGCCCCTCATCGCCGCCGCCGGGCTCACGCAGGCGGTGAACGGCTCCAACGAGTCGGGCTTCAGCCGCGGATTCAAGGTGACGGTGAGCGTGGATTTCCCGGGGTCCGACCCGGTGGAACTCAGCCAGATCTACCCCGGACCGCAGGGTTTCAACCAGGGGCTCTCGGACCTCGTCGGCAACCTCTCGCTCTGGCTCTTCAATCCGTACGAGCGCGTGTTCCCCGAGCGCATCCGCTTCGCGGTGGAGGACACCCCCGAAACGCCGCAGGGCATCGTCGAGCAGTTCCTGGTCTCTCGCACCAACGCCGCCCCCGGGGAGCATGTCGACATCGGGCTCGGCTGGCGCGGCTACCAGCGGCCCGCGGCGATGGAGCCCCTCGCCCTGGACATCCCGCGCGAGTGGGCCGGCAAAAACCTCGAGGTCATCGTCACCAGCGGTCCCGCCCTTGACGAGCTGACCGGCCGCTCCCGCACCGTCGCCGTCGCCCAGCTGCGCGGTTTCGAGGAATACATCGCCACCCTCCGTGACTTCCGGCGCACCGACGGCCTTTACGTCGCCGTCGTCGAGAAGACCCGCCTGCTCACGGACCGGCACGGGGCGACGTCCGATATGCCCGGCTCGCTGGAGCGCATCGCCCGCGGTGCCGACGAGGCCCGCTTCCAGCGGCGTGATGTGCTGGCCCCGCTGTGGGAACGCCACATCCTGCCCGGCTCGCTCTTCAACATCCAGATCCGCCGGCCGCTCAGCATCACCGATTGAGCATTCACTTTTCCACCCGGTCACTCTG
>CAMLNJ010000634.1 GCA_946481225.1 uncultured Verrucomicrobiota bacterium
ACCCCGAGAAAGTGACCGAGCGCGATATGATGGTCTGGCTCGACGAAAACCGCTACTACGACACCCGCGGTTATGTCGCGATGGACGGCCTCGTTTACTCCGACCGCACGCCCCAGGTGGACTACTGGCTCGCCCGCGCCGTTTATTCCCCGATCCAAATCAAAGCCGACACCCTCGTCGCCCGTCCCGGCCGGCAAACCCTCGACCTCGAGGTCGAGAACCGCCACGACTTCCGCCCGCTCTCCGGCTTCAAGCTCCGCTGGTCGCTGCACCGAAACCGCGCCCCGGTCGATCAGGGCGTCGTCGCCCTCTCCGCCCTCCCGAAAAAGACCGACACGATCTCGATACCGGTCGCCCTGCCCGACAGCCCCGGCAGCGATGTATTCACGCTGGAGCTACGCTTCTACGACCAGGCCGGCCGCTCGATCCACGAGCGTGCCTTGCGCCTCGACACCGGAGCGTCTCACGCCGACCGCTGCGCCGCCCTGCGCGACGCGTTGCCCGCCGCCGACACCGCGCTCGAGACCACCGAAACCCTCATCACCGTGCGTCGCCCCGGCTATCAACTTCGCCTCGACCGCACCACCGGGCGCCTCTCGCTCCTCCACGCCGATGGCACCGTCCTCGCCTCGTCCTTCGGTCCCCATACGGGCCGCAACCCCACGATCAGCGATCTCCGCCAGCGCCGCGAGCGCGCCTCCCTCATCTGGCGCGGCAGCCTCATCGACGAGGCAACCGACCTGCAGACCGCCGCCCGCCAACTGCCCGAGGGCGTGGAACTCACCGTAAGCGGCAACTACCTGCGCCCCGGCAAACCCGACGAGTCCGTGCGCGGCGGCTACCGATTGCTCGTCGACAAGTCCGGCGCGATCACCGTCAGCTACGACTACAAGCCGGTGAACGCAACCGGCGAGATGCTCGAAGCCGGCTTCGCGCTCGCGATCCCCGCCTCCCAATCCCAGTTCCGCTGGCTCGGGCGAGGTCCCTACGCCAGCTACCCTGGCAAAGATCGTCACACCGACTACGGGCTCTTCCATCTCCATCGCGACGATCTCTATTTCCCGGGCAACCGCCGCGCCGTGGAGATCGCCTCGCTCGCCGCACCCTCCGGCGCCGGCGTGCTCCTTGCCGGCAATGGCATGACCATCGACTTGGAAAAGAAGGGGGGCGTCACCATTCTCTCCCACGTGAGCGTCGTTCCTCGCGAACACGAAGCGACTGTGGTCGGCGTCAATGTGGATGTCTCCGCCCGCGTGCCTTCCGAAGCAATCAAGTCGATCTCCGGCTCCTTCATATTGATCCCGCATTCCGCCGACTGGCCCGCCCCGCTCCGGGCCTGGTTCGGTTCCCCGACCGACCGCGTGAACGTGCTCAAGCCCTTCCTCCGCAGCTACGACCAATAAGCAACCCTGCGGAGCGCTCCTCCTGGGCGTCCGCTCCGGCTCCTTCGGCGCGCGCCCCGACAACAACCTCCCGCCATGGCCCGCCGCTTCGGCCCGGCGCCCTGCCGTCCGCCGTCTTCTTCGCGGCGGACCACCTCGACGGCGACGTCGACATGCCCGCCGTTCTCCGCGTCCTCCTCGACGAACAGGACCGCCGCCGCGCCGCCCCGACCACGGCCACGTCATGATGCAGGGCCTCGACCACTACGTCCCGCTCACGCCCGGCCTACTCCGCCGCCGGACGCGCAGCCCGTCCTGCCGAAAGTTCCGTCTCGGATCTCTTGAACCTGATGGACAAACCGCCGACTGTTTCATCGCCGGCAGGCCGCCGCTTTTTGTAGTCGAACCGCCCGGTGCTCCGAACAATTTTCCACGCACGGCGCATGCTACCTCCCAAAAAAGACGATGAGCCCGCGCCCGGCGCCTCCCCCGAAAACGCCCGGGTGGACCCCGCGACGATCTTTCCGCTCGTTTACGAGGAGCTGCGCCGCCTCGCGGCAGCCCGCATGGCCGGAGAACGCGCCGCGCAGACCCTCCAGCCCACCGCCCTCGTTCACGAAGCCTGGCTCCAGCTCGAAGGACGCGGCGGCCGCGAATGGCAAAACCTCGCCCACTTCTTCGGCGCCGCGTCCGACGCCATGCGTCGCATCCTCATCGACCGCGCCCGTCGCCGCGCCCGCCTCAAGCACGGCGCCGGCCAGGTGCGCGAGGACGTCCACGAGGTCGACCCCGCCGCCCTGCCCCCCGAGGACGCCATGCTCCTGATCGACGAGGCCATCGCCGCGCTCGAACAGGAACACCCCGAGCAGGCCCGCGTCGTGGTGCTCAAGTTCTACGGGGGCCTCACCAACCTCGAGATCGCCCGCCACCTCGGCGTCGGCGAACGCTCCGTCGACCGCCTCTGGGCCTGCGCCAAGGCCCGGCTCTTCCGCTGGGTTCGCGAACATCGCTGAGCCTTGCGCCCATTTGGCTGGCGGAAACCGCCTCGCTTCCGCGCGTATCCCATCGTCCCGCCGCCCTTCCCATGGACGCCCGCCGCGAACTCGAAGACACCCTCTACTACGCCGCCCTGCAACTGGACGGCCCCGCGCGGCGGCTCTTCCTCGACCAAGCCTGCGTCGACAACCCTTCCCTCCGCGCCGCGCTCGACAAACTGCTCGCCGCTCAGGAGG
>CAMLNJ010000635.1 GCA_946481225.1 uncultured Verrucomicrobiota bacterium
CGATGCGGTCGGAACCGAACTCGGGCTCGTAGACGAAGGCGCGCCACATGACGACACCGCCGTGCGGGGCAAGCGCGGCGGCAAGCATGTTGGCGCCGTCGGCGTGGGTGCGTTTGTAGGTGAGCGGTCCGGGCTGGCCCTCGCTGTTGGCCTTCACGAGAAAGCCACCGAAGTCGGGGATCAAGGCGTAGATCTCGTCGGCCTTGGCGCGCCACCACGCTGCGACGTCGGTGTCGAGCGGGTCGGCGCTCGGGAGGCCTCCGAGCTCAATGGGCGCGGAGAAGCGGGCGGAGAGGTAGACGCGCAGGCCGTAGGGGCGGAAGACGTCGGCGATGGCGGCGGTCTTGCGCAGGTAGTCGGGAGCCAGACTTTGGGCGCTGGCGTTGACGTTGTTGAGGACGGTGCCGTTGATCCCGAGCGAGGCGTTGGCGCGCGCGTAGTCGACGAGACGAGGATCGGTCGCGTCGGGAAGCTCGTCCCAATTCCAGAGGGAGCGGCCGGCGTAACCGCGCTCGATGGAGCCGTCGAGGTTGTCCCAGTGGTTGAGCAGGCGGAGGGCGAAGCGCGGCTTCTCCGTCGCCTCACGCGCGTCGGGCGAGGGGCGGGTCTGGACGAGACGCAGAAAATGGAAGGCGCCGTAGAGCGCGCCAAGGTCGGTGGAGGCGGCGATGACCGTTACGGAGCGGCCATCGATCGTGGCGGGCCGGATGAGGAAGCCTTCGGCGCCGAGCGGGGAAAGTTCCGCGCCGAGGTTCAGCGCGGCGATGGGCTTCGACGATCCGGGCGTGCCGACGACGAGCGCGCCGTCGCCTATCTCGGCGGAGGACGCGAACCCGCGTCCGAACAGGGAGGATAGGCCGAGGACGAGTTCGCGACGCGTCGCCTCGCGGGTCGCGTTTCCGTCCGGCGCGACGAGCGACGCGATGCGTTGGCCGAAGGGGGCGGCGGCCTCCGCGGGCAAGGGATCGTGGCGGAGCCAGAGACGATAGCCGTCGTCCCCGCGCGAGATCGCGGGGGCGAGCAGGGAGAAGAGCACCGCAAGGAGCGGGCGCAGGACACGCTTGTGCGGGGCGGCGGAGAAAGGGGGAAATGATGTCACGGGGAGACGGATGGGGCGGCGCGGTGGGACTGCATTACGTCGAGAATGGCCTGGAGCGCGGGCTTGGGCTGGTTGTCGCGATCGAAGAGCAGCGGATGGTTGGTCCGACCACGGATGGGCCAGTCGTTGAGCCAGGTGCCGGTGTCGTTGAGCCCCCAGAGCGTGACGCGGAGCACTTTGTCGTGCTGCTTCAAATACATCTTGAACAGGTCGGCATAGCGGGCGGCGAGCCGGACCTGGATTTCCGGGGGAAGGCCGGCCCTGTAGGGGTTGTAGGACGGGTCCTTCGCCTCATCGCGGCGAATGTCGGCGTCGCCCCAGGCCTTGGTGCTCGGGAGCACGTCGACGTCCATCTCGGTGATCATGGATTTGATGCCGGCTTCGTGAAAGGCGAGGATGGCGGCCTCCTGTTCCTCCACCGTGGGGCGCTCAAGCCCGACATGGCCCTGGATGCCGACGGCGTCGACGCGGAGGCCGGCGGCCTTGAGGCGTTTGACGATGGCGAGGGCGCCGGCGCGTTTGGAGGGCACCTCGAGACGGTAGTCGTTGTAATAGAGGTGGGCGGAAGGATCGGCGTCGTGGGCGTATTCAAAGGCCTTCTCGATGTAGTCCTCGCCGATGATGCGGCGCCAGGGGGAGTCGCGGAGGGTGCCGTCGTCGTTGAGCGCTTCGTTGACCACGTCCCAGGCCTGGACGCGGCCCTTGTAGCGGCCGACGACGGTGGCGATGTGGTCGCGCATGCGGGCGAGGAGGAGTTCGCGGGTGGGCGGGGCTCCGTTCTCGCCGGCGAAGACCCAGCCGGGTGTCTGCGAGTGCCAGACGAGGGTGTGGCCGACGACGTAGAGTTTGTGGCGGCGGGCGAAATCGACCAGCCGGTCGGCGTCGTGAAAGTCGAATTGGCCGGGCCGGGGCTGGAGGGGAGCCCACTTCATCGCGTTGTCCGGCGTGAGGACGTTGAAGTGCGTCCTGATCAAGCGGGCTTCGGTCGAGTTGTCGTCGGCGCACTGGCGGGGGTTGACCGCCACGCCGACAAGAAAGAACGGTCGCGCGGCCTCCCGGAGGGAAACCGCGGCGGCGGGGGGCTCGGCCCGGGCGGAAGTCGCGCCGCCGAGGCCGGCCATGAGGAGGGTGATGAGGGCGAGGAATGCGAGGGGCGCGCGGAGCATGGGGTGGATCGACATCAGTCGGCGACGGGACCGAAGTAGCTCGGGCGCACTTCGCCGGTGTGGACGACGATTTTTTGGAGGACGACGGCCGGGTCGACCATCCAAACCTTGAGCGTGCGAACGCCGGGCGCGGCTACGCCGTGGGTGGAGGGGAGGGTGATGGCGTTGTTGCGAACCCAGTCGTGCCATCCGCGAATGGCGGGGGATGATTTGTCGCCGCGCTTGTTGGGGTCCTTGAAGCGTTGGTCGGCGAAGATATCGAGGATCTGCGGCGGCTGATCGTCGAAGGAGACTGCGACGCGGACGCCGCGGCCGGGGAAGGCGTCGAGGGCGACGCCGGTGACGAGGT
>CAMLNJ010000636.1 GCA_946481225.1 uncultured Verrucomicrobiota bacterium
CCCGCACCTACGCCGAGGTGAACACGCTCTTCGGCGACATCGTGAAGGTCACCCCTCCTCGAAGGTCCACCCGGAAACGCGGCGCGGCGGCGCGCATCATCTGTCACCTATCCTGCCGGATCGAACCGGACGTGCCGGTTCGATCCGGCCGGGGGCACCACGGTCGGAGCAGGCCGTTTTCCCCGCTCAAGGATCGAGGACAACGACGCGGTAGAAACGACGCGTCAGCGACTCGCCGGCGGGATCGGTGAGCTCGATCACGGAGCCGGTGCCGGCGACCTGGTCGGCGGCGGGCACCGGGGTCCAGGAATCGGGCGCGAGCGTCTCGGAGCGTTCGAGGCGGTAGGTTTTCCCGACCACGGACGGAAAGGCGATGATCAGCGCGTCGCCGTCGCCTTCACCGACGTCGGTCCGGACGGTGGCGCGCAGGACGCTGGCGGGGTCGGTGGGATCGGTGCCGGCGGTGAATTCGCGCTCGTTGGTCCAGCCGTCGCCGTCGGGGTCGGCCGAGTCGGCGGCTTGGCCGGCGTTGGCGCTCGTGCCGAAGTGGGTCTGCCGCCACGCCTCGATCGCGGTGAGCGGCGGAGCGAGGAGGGCGGAGATCTCGGAGGCGGAGAGGGCGCGGTCGTGGATTTGGAGGTCGTCGATGCGGCCGTCGAAACGGGGATCGTTGTATTGGGAGCGGCCGAGCCAGTTTTGGGTGGTGAGGCCGAGGCTGGAGGGGCGGAGCGTCATCGCGTTGTTGGTGGCGACGGCGACGCCGTTGATGTAGAGCGTGCCGAGATTGCCGGAGAGGGTGACGGCGACGTGTGTCCAGGCGCCGGCGACGAGGGGCTCGGGGGTGTCGAGTTGTTGTTCGCCGGACAAGCCGCTGGCGGTGATGGCGAAACGGAGCGTGCCGGAGTCGGTGCGCGGTGTGACGCACAGGTAGCGGGTGGTGCCGGTGCCGATGTCGAGGACGCTCGACCAGGTGGTGAGGACGTCGGGGTAAATCCAGGCGGCGATGGTGAAGTCGTCGATGCTAGCGAGGATGCCGGCGGGGAGGCTGACGTGGTCGTCGACGCCGTCGAGGTTGATGGCGTTGGCGGTCTTTCCGGTGGTCCAGGTCGGTCCGGAGACGAGGGTGCCGTGCCAGCCGAAGCCGCTGGCGTCGGCGGCGGTGGTGCCGCTGGTCTCGTCGAAGGGCAGGTGGACGCGGAGGCCGGCGGGGATGGCGACGACGACGGGGGAGGAATCGGTGCTTTCGCCGGCCTCGCCGGTGGCGGAGACAACGTAGTAGTAGGTCACGCCGGGCGTGGCGGCGAAGTCGGCGTAGGCGGTGGTGGCCTGGGTCGTGAGAGTCGTGAAGGGGCCGGAGCCAGTGGTGGCGCGTTTGACGGTGTAGGCGGTGGCGTCGGCGACGGGCGACCAGCTCAACTGGATGTGATCGGAGGCGGTGGTGGCGGCAAGGCCGGAGGGGGGCGAGGGCGGCACGGGGCCGGTGGCGCTGTAGAACTGGGCGTCGTAGAACGCGGCGTTGCCGGTGCTGGAGCCGGTGACGGTGACGCGCACGTAGCGGGCGGTGCCGTTGAAGGTGTCGGTGGTCGTGTCTTGCGAGAGGTTGCCGGTCTTGTCGATCAGCGTGGCAAAGGTGGCGCCGTCGGTGCTGCCCTCGATCCGATATTGGTAGGAGCGCTCGCCGCGGCCGAACCATTCGATAACGGCTTTGTTGACGGGCATGACGGAGCCGAGGTCCACCTGCCACCATTGCGGGAAGGAGGAGGAGGAGGCGTTCCAGCGGGTGAAATAGGCGTCCACGTCGGTCGCGTTGATCGCGCGGTGGCCGGACTGCTGGCTGCTGGCGGTGGCGTGGCGGAACTGGGAGACGAGGCGCATGGGCGCGTTTTCGTTGTAAACGCGGCATTCGAAGAACGCGGCGAAACCCGCGCTGGCGCCGGTGACATGGACGCGCACGTAGCGGGCCTGGGCGTTGAACGTGTCAACGGTGGAGCCGGGCTGGGTGTTGGCGGAGCGGTCCACGGCGGTGGTCCAGGCGGCGCCGTCGTTACTGATCTCGATGCGGTAGCGGTAGGTGCGGGAGGGGGCGCCGAACCAGTCCACGGCGACCTTGGTGATGGGTTGCACGGAGCCGAGATCCACGCGCCACCATTGGGGGTAGGCGCTGGTGGAGGCGGTCCAGCGGTCGCCGGAGACGCCGTTGTTGCCCTTCCAGTCGTAGTTGCCGTTTTCGGCGGAGCTGGAGGTGACGGGGCGGCCTTGGGAAATCACGCCGAGCGCGGGCGCGGATTGGACGAGGGTGTGGACGAAGGTCCATTGTTGGCCGTTGGCCGAGCCGGAGGTGGATTGGACGAGGCCGGCGCCGGGGGCGGGTTCGTCGAGGTTGTCGAGGACGAGGCCGGTGGCCTTGTTGACGAGTTTGAAGAAGAAGGAATCGGTGGCGACGATCTGCCAGAGCTGCGAATCGGCGGGGGTGGCGCCGGGGAGGGCGGTGAGCGCGACCGGAGATCCGGCGGCGGCGCCGAGCGAGTCGAGGTAGAGGTTGCTGGCGACGCTGCGGATCGTGAAGTGGGTGGTGCCGGCGAGGAGGGCGATCTGCCATTGCTGGGCGGTCGC
>CAMLNJ010000637.1 GCA_946481225.1 uncultured Verrucomicrobiota bacterium
AGCCTCGGCTCGTCGTCCCGCGTCAGCGCAGCTCGAAAAACTCGAAGTCCGCTACCGCCCGCTGTCCGGCCGCGTCGCGGCACGCGATGCCGATCATCGCGCCGGTGAAGTGCAACGCGGAGCCGTAGTCGTCGGACACTTTGCTCGCGTCGAAAACTCCGCCCACCTGCGTCCATTCGAGCCCGTCGGGCGATGCGAAAAACCGCAGCTCCGCCTCGGCGATCTCCGCGCGCAGCCACACCCCCTCCGGCCAGTCGCCGATCGGCAGCCGCGCCTCGGGCGGCTCCGCGTAGGCGAGGTCGTCGCTCAACTGCACCGCGACCACGCGTCCCAGCTTCTCGTCGTGGGTGATGTTGAGCGCGTAGTTCGTCCGAATGTCATACCAGAACACGAGCCCCGCGAACTGGGTGAAACGCGTCGGCGCGAACTCGACCCGCGTCGTGGCCACCGAGCGAAAACTTTCCAGTCGCCGCGCCAGCAGGCTCTGCTCGTGCAGCGAATGCGGCGACTCGCCGCCCGCCAGCCTCAGCCAGCCCGGCCGCGCGGAAAACGATACCCAGCTCTCATCCACCGGACGTCGCAGCGACTGCCAGCGCGGATCGAGCGAGGCCGCGCCCGAAAACTCGGTGCGCGCCGGCGGCTCCGCCCACGGATGCGGGGCCAGTCCGGCGGGCGCCGGCAGCTCCACCGCGGGCAACACGCCGCCGTGCGCGAGCCGCAGCCAGCCGTCCGCGGACCACGCCACGCGTTGCAACGCCGTCTCGCGCCCGAGCACGCAGCGGTCGCCGGCGTGCGCCGCCGCGCTCGCGGTCTTGTCGGGCGATCCGGCGTTGGCCGCCGCGCCGGTGCGCAAGGGACGACTGCAGAGGTGCGCCAGCCACCACTCGCCCGCGGGCGTCCGCACGAGCTCGCCATGGCCGGCCTTTTGCAGCGGATGGTCCGGCGCGTGGCGCGTGGTCAGCACCGCCTCCTCCGGATCGAGTTCGTAGGGCCCGGTCAGCGAGCGCGAACGCGCCATCGAGATACCGTGGTTCCAACCCGTCCCCCCCTCGGCCAGCATCAGGTAGTAGTATCCGTTCGCCTTATACATGTTCGGCCCCTCGCAGAGGATGTTCTCCTTGCGCAGGAGCTCGTGCACCGGGCCGACAAGGCGGCCCGCCGACGGGTCGAACTCCTGCACGACGATTCCGGCGAAGCGATGCCGGCCGGGGCGAAAATCCCATTGCATGTTGCAGAGCCACTTTCGCCCGTCGTCGTCGTGAAACAGCGAGGGATCGAAGCCGATCGAGTCCAGCTTCACCGGCTCGGACCAGGGCCCCTCGATCCGCTCCGCCGTCACGAGGAAGACGTGCGGATCCTTGAAGGGCCGGCCCATCCCGGTCGTGACGACGTTCGTGTAGATCAGCCAAAACCGTCCGTCCGCGTGGCTCAGAGACGGCGCCCAGGAACCGGCGGAACAGCCCACCCCGCGCAGATCGAGCTGAGAACGGCGCGTGAGCGCGTGACCGACCGGACGCCAGTTCGCCAAGTCGCGCGAATGGTGCAGCATCACGCCGGGAAACCACTCGAAGGTCGAGGTGGCCAGATAGTAGTCGTCGCCGACCCGCCAGATGGAGGGATCGGGACGAAAGCCGCGCAAGACGGGGTTGCGGAGCGGGTTGGGCTGAGTGGCGCCGGACGAGAGCATGCGTGTCGAGGGAGGTGCAAAACTCTGGCCAGCTCCCGGGCGTTGCAAAGCCCCATGCGATTTCCCTGTTAACAGAGTAGCGCGACGCCTTATGTCGCCCGGCCGGCCAAGATAGCTTAACAGGGAAACCCAGCTGGCGGTTTACCCCCCTCCGCCCAGCGTCACCCTCGGATGCCGTCCTCTGTCTCGCCGTCGCCCACCCTACCCTTTTCATGAGCGCCCCTTCCGTCCGCAAACCCTACACCGCCCCCTCCCGCCAGATCTGGGCCTGGGGAGTGGGCGCCGTCGCCAACCACATCCTCATCTGCACCTACGGCCAGGCGACCAACATCTTCACCATCGGCTTCGCGCTCAACGCCGCCCTCGTGAGCTGGGCCATCATGCTGCCCCGCCTCATCGACGGCATCACCGACCCCATCCTCGGCCACATCTCCGACAACACTCACACCCGCTGGGGCCGCCGCAAACCCTTCCTGGTCGTCGGCTCTCTCCTCGCCGCCATTTGCCTCGCCGCCCTCTGGTGGGCCGACCGGTCCTGGAGCTCCACCGCGCAACTCGTCTATCTCTTCGTCGTCGGCACGCTCTTCTACTGCTCCTGGGGCCTCTACTCGATGTCGTGGAACGCCATCGGCTACGAGCTCACCGACGACTACCACGAGCGGTCCAAGGTCTCGGCCATCGGCAGCTTCTTCTTGGGCATCGTCCTGCTCGGAAACAGCTGGGCCTACTGGTTCGCCCTCCGTCCGATGTTCGAGCGCGGCGTCGTCGCCACGTTGCAGGATTTCGTGGCCGCCGGTCTTGACTGGGATGCCTTTTCGCAGGTTTTCCGCCGCGCCTTCGTCAGCGTGGCCGGCGCCCCCACCAACGAGATCAACGGCATCCGCTGGATCGCCTCCTTCGCCGGCCTCGTTGCGATCGCCTCCGC
>CAMLNJ010000638.1 GCA_946481225.1 uncultured Verrucomicrobiota bacterium
GAGAGGCGGAGCAGATGGGGAACGGGTCGGGTGGTCATGGGAAGGGTCAGGCGGACGGGTGGGGTTGGGCGGGTGGCAGGGAGCGGGGTTGCAGGGGGAGTCTGCTCATTCAGGCTTCTTTGCCGCGGCCTTGCGGGCTGCTTCGGCCCGGACGGCGGATTCGACGTCGAGGTCCTGCGCGGCGAGGTAGGCGTGCATCCGCATTTTGTTCACGCGGAAGACGTCGAGCTTGGTCTCGGCGGAGCCGGCGATGATCGCCGCCTCGCGGCTTTCGACCAGCCAGGCCCGGAGCTGTGCGCGGTGCCGGGCGTCCAAGGCGGGGAACATCCGGTCATACTCGGCCACCGACAGGGCCACCATGTCGAAGGTCATCCAGTCCTTCACTGCGTCCACCTGCGATTCGCTCAACCGTCGCGCGAGGGCGCCGATGAATCCGCCCGCGATGTGAGCCGCGCTTTTGTCGGCCTCGAAAACGACGCGCCCGAGGCCGTGCACATTACCGGCGGGTGCGGCGGCGAGCCGGGCGTCGCGCTCGGAGTGGGCGGAATGGAGGTCCCGGTAGAATCGCAGCACCGCGTCGCGGACGTCGGCCGCGGTCGCGGGGTTCGCCAGATCGAGACGAAGCATGATCTGATCGGCCCGCCGGCCGATTCGTTGTTCAAACGTGGCGGGCTGGTGGTCGGCCGGCAGCGGAGTGTCCGCCGCGGGCAGCGAAGCGCGCAACAGGAGAACCACGATGAGCCAACGAGGAAGCCTGGCTTTTTTCGGAGTTGTCATGGGTAGTGGCGGATAGATGCGCCGGGGTCCGAAGATCAGCCGCGCCGCTGGCCCGGCTCGAAGAGCCGGTCGGTGCCTTCCACGAGGCGGTGGTCTTTCCAGGTGGACTCGGAACGGAGCGAGCCGTCGCTCCACCATGTGTGCCAGACGCTCGTGCCGTCCGGGCGGTGGTCCCACTCGGATTCCTTGGCGCCGGTCGGTGACCAATAGGTTTCCCGGCCGGTTTTCACGCCGAGGCGGTAGTCGGCTTCGCGCTGCTTGGCGCCGCCGGGGTAGAACCAGGTTTCCTTCCCATGTAGCAGCACGCGGCCGTCGTCGGCGCGACCGCTGCTCCAAGTGAGGCGCGGCGAACCGTCGGGGAAATTCTCGCGATGCGCGATAACCCCCGTGATGGCCTTGGCCTGGCTGCGGTTCATCGCGGGATCGTCGTCGGCGAAGGTCTCGTCGCTGAGGATCCACGCTTCGTTCAGTTCGTAGTGCAGGCCGGGGTGGTTGCTCGAGGTGACGAGGTGGATGAGGCCGTTGGGCGCCTGCCGGGCGACGGAGTAGCCGATGCTCGGCGCCTGGCGCTTCACCGAGTAGTTGCCGGGCAGTTTCTTGATCCGCCACGTCTCGCCGTCGTCGTCGGAGAGTGCCACGTAGGAGCCTTCCTCCTTGATGGAGGCGGCCTTGGTGATGCGTTTCGAGGGGTAAAAGTCGCCGCACATGAAGAGCCGGCCGCTGGCGAGGCGGAGGATGGAGGGACGCTGGCCGCTGCTGAGCGCGGAGAAAGGGGTCTTGCCGAGTTCCCAGGTGCGGCCGCCGTCGGCGCTGATGGCCTTGGGCATGAAGCCGTCGAGGTGGGAGTTCTTGCCACCCATGCCGAGGAGTCGGCCGTCCTTGAGCAGCACGAAGCTCGTGTGGCGTCCGAAGGTGCGGCCGAGCGTATCGCGCCAGGTGGCGCCTTGGTCATCGGTCGCCCAGAGCATGGACTGCGCGCCGAGCGGGCCGCCTTCACCCGCGTCCACGGCGACGTAGAGCGTGCCCTTCCGGTCGCGCACGGCCGTGTTGATCGGCTGGGCGCGGTCGAGGTCGGGGCCGAGCGGGCCGGTGATGCGCGGGTAGGTGACGGGCGACCAGGTGGCGCCGAAATCCGTCGAGGTCATGGACTGGAAGGGAAACGCGCCTTCCAGCTGCGGGTTGCCCCAGTAGAGGGTGAGCCGGCCGCCCTCGGCCGAGAGCAGCGGGGCGTGGTCGTTGGCACCGGGCGTGTCGGTGAAGGGGCTGGGCATGTCCCACTGGTCGGCGCCGAAGCGCAGGCGGGCGCCGATGAGCGTGACCTCGGGCTCGTATTCCCAGTCGGAGCAGTAGATCACGAGCAGGGTGTCGCCGTTGGGCAGAACCTCGAAGCCGGGACTGTGGTTGTGGTGGCGGAACGACGGGTGCAGGCCGGCGCGGTGCTCCTTCACGTAGTTCATAGGTCCCTCGAGCGGCATCGGCAGGTGCGGGCGGCGGCGGAACCAGGGTTTCGTAAGGTCGGGTCCGAGCGCGGCGTCGCGGGTCGTCTGCTTCACGCCCTGCATGGCGTAGGGCGGGGCGTAGGGCTTGGGCGCGGTCTTTACCGGCGGCGCGAGCACGACGCGGAAACCGATGCGGTGGACGCCGTAGTTCTGCGGGTTGGGCCCGCGGCCGGAATTCGGTCCGAAGCTGGGCGGCGTGGCGGCACGGTTGGAGGGGCGCAGGTAGTCGGTCGGCTTGAACTTGTCGGCGCGGTCGAGGTAACCGCCGCGGATGACCTTGGTGGGGCCAGTGGCGTAGCCGGCGGGATCGCGCTCGGCGGCGAGGCCGTATTCG
>CAMLNJ010000639.1 GCA_946481225.1 uncultured Verrucomicrobiota bacterium
CTTGAGGAGGGAGTTGGCGGCGGCGGCGAGGAGCACGGCGTGGACGGCGAGAGCGGGGTCCACGACGCCGTCGCGCGCGGACTGGGCGACGTTGAGCGCGATGGCGTCGACGTCGGTGAGGCCCGACACGAAACTGAGGGGCAGCAGGCCGACCTGCCAGTTTTGCTTCAGGGCGAGTTTCACGAGGAGGCCGATGCCGGCGTAGAGCGCGGCGAACTTGATCGCGGTGAGCGGACCGAGGGGGTTGGCGACGGCCGGAGCCTCGATCTCGCCGGCGGCGGGGCGGCGCAGCGCGAACACGGCCGCGAACAGGAGCGCGGGCGCGGCCATGAGGGATAGCGGGGCGATGAGTTCGACGGCGAGCACGGGGCTGAAGACGGCGATGGCGAGGGCGACGCGCGGCAGCATGACGGTGCAGGCGACGACGGTGGCGAAGGCGTGGTGGGGGGCGAGCGCGGGCTCGTCGCGACTGCGGCGGGAGAAGGCGAGCGTGCTCGCGGTGCTGGACGCGAGGCCGCCGAGAAGTGCGGTGAGGGTGAGGCCGGCCCGGGTGCCGAGCAGGCGCATGGCGAGGTAGCCGACGAAGCCGAGGCCGGAGATGAAGACGACCATCAGCCAGATTTTGAAGGGATTGAGCGCGCCCCAGGGATCGAGGGCGCGGTCGGGAACGAGTTGGAGCACGATGCCGGTGATGGCGGCGAACTGGAGCGCGGCGCGGATGTCCTGCGTGGTGAAGCGCCGCGTCCAGTCGTGGATCGGTTGCTTGAGGCCGAGAAGGACGATGGTCAGGGCGGTGACGAGCGCGGCGGCGCGGGCTTCGTTCGTCGCCATGAGCGCGCCGACCAGGACGGTGATCAGGGCGGCGGCGAAGCCGGTGCCGCCTGGCGCGCGGTCGGCGGCGGGCGTCCAGCGCAAGGCGATGAGGTGGGCGGCGACGAGGAGGAGGACGACGGGGAGCGCCCAAGGGAATCCGGCGGCGAGGCAGCCGAGGAGGGCCCAGAGCGTGTAGGTGCGGACGCCGCCGAAATCGGAACCGCGGTCGGCGTGGCGCGTTTGTTCGTTCCACTGGCGGATGCTGCCGATGAGGGCGCCGTAACCGGCGGCGGCGGCGAGGGCCGAGAGGGTGGGGGCCATGCTGGAAGCATGGCGCGATGAGGCCGCTCCGGCAAGGGCCGCAATTTCCTATCCCGCCCGGAAAAGCTGCCACCGGAGAAGATGTGTCGGGGCCTCGGCTTAACCAAGCAGCACCAACTGGAATCGTGGGGCCGCGCGGGGCCGGTCAGGCGAGGCCGGCATGGGTCTGGACGGGGACGACGAAGCGGCCGGTGGTCTTGATGATGCGTTCGACGGCGCGGTTGGCGGCCAGGTCGAGGGAGCGGAGGAGGATGTCGGTGGCGACCGTGGAGCCGGTGCGGACGTAGTTGCTGCAACGGCAGCCTCCTTCGGGCGTGGCGGCGGGGTCGTCGCCGGCGGCGCAGGGGGAACGCAGGTCGAGGAAATCGAGGTAGTCGTCGAGCACGCCGGGGAGGCGGAGCGGGTTGCCGGGCTGGTCCTCGCCGACGAGGCGTTCGCAGGGGTAGAGGCGGCCGCCGGGGGCGACGGCGAGCTCGCCTTCGCCGAAGCCGCAGCGGGCGGAGGGCGCGGAGGAGACGAGGCGGGCGAGGGAGGCCACCCGTGTATCGAACCAGTCGATACTTGCCTGGGGGACCCAGGAACGCCAGAGGTCGGCGAGGGTGTCGACGGTCGTTTCGAGGAGGGAGAGATCGTCGGCGCTCCAGTTGGTCCAGAGGTCGAGCGAGAGGGTGAAGCGGGAGACGCCGAGGGAGCGAAGGCGGGCGAGGCCGGCCGGGAGCCGGTCGAGCGTGTCGGGGCGGACGACGGTCAGGACGTCGAAGGCGCGGCCCTGGCGGACGAGGTCGGCGAGGAGGGTCTCGACGATGGCGGCGGTGCGGGCGCCGTAGCGGTTGCGGCGGTGGAGGTCGTGGACATCGGGAAGTCCGTCGCAGCTGACGGAGAGGTCGAGATCGGAGGCGAGCATCACCTGGCGGGCGGCGGGGGTGGCGACGGTGCCGTTGGTGGTGAGGTGGAAGCGGACGCTTTTGCCGGCGGTCTTCGCGATGCGGCGCGCGAAGTCCATCCAGTGGAGGATCGAGTCGGCCTCGAGGAGGGGCTCGCCGCCGGAAAAGCCGACCGAGAGGTGTCCGCCGTCGGCGATGCTGGCGAGGGCGCGTCGGATGGCGCGGTCGCCCACGGGGCGGGACATGGGCGAGGAGAATTTCGACCCCGTGTAACAGTAGGTGCAACGGAGGTTGCACGCGTGGTTCACGATGAGGGTGAGGCCGAAGGAAGGGTAGGGATGGCGTCGCATTCAGATGAGAGGGCTCATCTGTGATTACACGCGAGGCGGGGAAATCTTACGGGTGGACGCGAAAAAAGTTTTTTGACCGCGGATGGCGCTGATGGATGCAGATTTAGGAAGATAAAGGAGTCTGGAGCGGGCCGAGGGAGGACGGGGAGAGGATGCGGCAGGGGCTTATTTGAGGCCGCCGTCGTGGGCGGAGGGGTTCTTGAGCTGGTCCTTCCAGCCGAGGATCTTGGCCTGCGCGC
>CAMLNJ010000640.1 GCA_946481225.1 uncultured Verrucomicrobiota bacterium
CGGCCTTGCCGACGTCGCCGACGACGCGCGGGTGGTCGCTGTCGTAGCCGCGGTGGGTCGCGAGGTCGAAGGCGACCGAGAGACCGGCCTGGCCGGCGGCGAGATTGCGCCGGTAAAACGCGTTGGACTCCTCGGCGGTGGAGAAACCCGCATACTGGCGGACCGTCCAGGGCTTCTGGACATACATCGTGGCGTAAGGGCCGCGGGTAAACGGCGCGTGGCCCGGCATGGTGTCGAGCGCGGCGGGCGGGGGCAGATCGGCTTCGGTGAAGATGGGCTTCAGCGGAATCTGCTCGTAGTTCTCCGGCAGGTCCGAAGCGGGGACGGGCGGGACGCCGACGGCGGCCGCGGGGACCGGGATGTCGTCGTAGCCGAGCTTGGCGAAGTCGGGCGCGAGAACGGGGGAAGAAAGAGGTTTCATCAGAGGGCTCCGATTTTCTTGAGGAGATTGGCGAGGGTTTCCTCCACGGGCGCGCGGAGGTGGATGAAGAGGTCGAAACCGGCGGCGCTGAACGCGTCCTGCACGGCCTGGTCGGCGGGAAGGCCGGCGAGGACCGCGGTCACGGCGGGCTTGGCCGCCTTCAGCGCGGACGCGAAGGCGGGCGCGAGTTCCGGGTAGGTTTCGTCCGTGGAGCAAAGCACCGCGATCTCGGCGCCGGACTCGACGGCGGCCGACGCGGCCTCGGCGGCGGTGGCGAAGGCCTGCTTCGCCACCATCTCGAAACCGCCCGGCGCGAAAAAGCCGGCGGAAAAATCGGCGCGGGCCTTGTGCTGGGCGAGCGGGCCCATCTTCGCGAGAAAGACGCGCGGGCGCTTGCCGGTGCGCCGGGCAAAGTCGGCGCTGGCGTCGCGGAGTTTTTCAAATCCGGCCGCCGCGCGAAAACAGACCGCGGGTTCGATGCGCTCCTGTATCCACGCTCCGGTGACGGGCCGCTTGGCGAGCGGACCGAGCGGGGTCTCCTTCGGATTGGGAAACAGATTCGTGCCGATCACGCCGAGACGTCGCGTGCCGACCGCCTGGGCCTTTTCCTTCGCGCACGCCGCGGCGAGCCGCTGCGGCAATCCCGCGCGGAGCGCGGCCGCGAAACCGCCCGCGGCCTCGATTTCCTGGAACTGCGCCCACGCCTTGCGGGCGAGTTCGTCGGTGAGGCTCTCGATGCACCACGAACCGCCCGCGGGATCGGCTGGAGCGATGGCGCCGAACTCCTCGGCAAGGATGGCGTGGACGTTGCGCGCGATGCGGCGTGAAAACGCGTCGCCGCCACCGATGCCGTCGAGGGAATCGAAGGGCGCGACGTGCAACGAGTCGACGCCGCCGAGCACCGCGGAGAAAGCCTCCGTCGTGGCGCGCAGCATGTTCACGTGCGGATCGAGGCGGGTCTTGTCCCAGCGCGTGGTCGCGGCGTTCACCGCGACCTGCTCGGCCAGCTCCGCATCGCCGCCGAGCGCGACGACGGCCCGGACAACCAGCGACCGCCAGGCGCGGAATTTCGCCGTCTCCATCAGAAATTGCGGTCCGGCGCCGAAGGTGATCCTCAGGCGCGGCACGGAGATATCGATCGGCACGCCGCGCTCACGGAGTTCCCGGATGTATTCGACCGAGGCGGCCAGCGCGCAAGCGAGTTCGAGCACGGCGCCGCCGCCGGCCTCGGCCCAGAGGCGGGCGTCGACGCCGACCGTCCGCAGCGCGGGGGCGACCACCGCGGCCCGCTTCGTCCACGAGGCGAGCCATTCGTAGGCGGAAGACAGCGAAATCGGCAGCGAACCCGCGGCGGCCCAGACGTTGAGCGGGTCGGCGGTGACGGAACCTCTGAGCGAGGAACCATCGACACCCCTTAGGTTGGCCAACGCGATATAGTGCCCGGCCGCCTTGCTCGCGTCGGCCCCGGTGTTGATATGCACCGGGATCGCGGCGATCTCCACGTCCTTCAACGCGGTCTCCAGCACGCCGGGAGCCTCCAGCGGCAGGCCTTCCGGACGAGCCGGGGTATCCATGCGGAGCACCACCGCGTTTTGCCCGCCCATGAGATCCTCGCGGAGCTTCGCGTTGAATTCCTCCGCGGTGGCCGCGGCGATCTCCTGCGCCACCTCCCAGGCGCCCAGCCGCGTCCGGCGCGAGCCCGGCCGGGGCTCCCGCCCGGCGAGATCGGCGCGCGTATAGAGCGGCTTTAGCGTGATTCCCTCGAAGGTTTTCGTGAGGAGCTTCTTGTCGAAGGGAGCGCCCTTAAGCTCGTTCTCGACGGTCTTGCGCCAGGTGGCGAGCGCGGTGTCCAGCGCTTCGGCCTCGGGCAAAGTGGCTAGTGCGGTTTTTGACATGGTGAGAAGGTTGGGGCCGAGGCCCGATGCCCCGGTAGTGCCATGGATAATACGCTATGCGCTCCGACACGGCTGCGCGGATTTTGTGCAAGAAGCGCGGGTCTTTAACCAAAGCCCGCGAAGCCGGGCCGGCCGCCTTCGCGTATTTTGTCCCACGTCGACACCGACACCTCCCCGCCATGATCACCCGTATCGACCACCTCGGCATCGCGGTCCGCTCCATTGAGGCGACGCTGCCCTACTACGAAAAGGCCCTCGGCCTCAAATGCGCGCACCGCGAGGAGGT
>CAMLNJ010000641.1 GCA_946481225.1 uncultured Verrucomicrobiota bacterium
CTTCTTCGCCGGTCTCGCCGCAGGTTATCTTTCCCTGCGTCTCGGATGGGTGGAGCTGACGGAGTTCGATAACCGCTCGCTGGAGGAAATTTTCGCGGGCAAGACGGTCGACGAGCGGCGCGCGCGGATTCGCGCCGCCGACGAGGCGGAGGTGGCTCCCGCGAGCGGGGGGAAGGGGCCGTGGGCGCAGCAGAGCGCGGCCGCCGGCGATCCGTTGGTGATGCCGGCGACCGGACCGATGGTGGCCGGTTGGTCGCGACGCGCATCGGCGACCGCGGTCTCGGCCGAGGACGCGGCGCTCATCCAGGCGGGCGGGCCGGAGGCGGAGCGGCGCAGATTCGAGCTGCTTTACGCCGCTTCTTTCGCGGTGATGGGCTATTCGTTCCATCGCTCGCTGGCCGACTATTTCCGCCGTGTCGCCCAGGAGCGGATCTGGCCGCATGAGGGGCCGGCGCTGGCCAACCTCCTGCGCATGATCGAGGAGGATTTCCCGGCGATGCGCTCCTGCGGCTTTGTGGAAGACGACCTCGCGTGGCTGCGCGACGAAGCGCGGCTGGCGGCGTTTCTGCGCTCGTCCGCGCCGACGGCGGCGGCCGGCTGAGTCGGAGCGGCGAGCGCGGGCCGGAGCCGCCGGCGTCGTGACGCAGGTCGCCGCGGGACGTCGTTTTGCAGCGCCCGGACGGCGGCGGCGGTGCGTTTTGCACCTTGGGCTCCTTCGCCGAACTCTCCCGAGAAAACCGTAGGTATCTTAGGATAAATAAGATAGCGCGAGGAGGCCGGCACTGGCCCGGGGGTTGCGGAGAGTCCCGCGAAATCCCGCGCCCTATGCATCATCTCCTCGCGCTGCTGTTCGCCGTCCTCTGGTCCTGGTGCCTGACAACCGCCAACGACCTTGGCGGCTTCGTTCACGTGCCCCTGGTCGCCGCGTTCGCTTGCGCGAACCTCGGCCGCTTCCGGCACCGGCGCGCGGCGCGCGGTTAGCGCGGGCCGGGAAGCGGTCGAGCAACCCGAACCACCATCCCCGAAATGAAACTCCGCCAATCCACCACGCCCGCCTTCGTCCTCCGGCTGTTCCTCTCCATCGCCGTGCTCATCGCCGGCTTCGGTTTCCTCGTCCTCTCCTCGAATGTCGCCGGATCCTTCCGCCAAGTCATCGACAGCGTGCTTGAGGGCGCGCCCCTGGCGCCCGGTTTCCTCCCCTTTGTGATCGGGGTGATCTGCATCATCTACGGCACCGTCGGCCTCCTTTTCCGTCGCGAGGACCAGTGAGCTTTTCTCCGCCCATTCCATTTTCTCCCTAACCCACCACCACCATGCCCGCCTCCCCCGAGACCTCCGCCCAGACCGACAGCACCATCGACGAAATCAAGGCCCTCCTCGCCGAGGCCGAAAACGTGATCGCCTCCTCGGGCAACGCCGCCAGCGAGGAAATATCCTCGCTCAAGGAGCGCCTCCGTTCCGCCCTCGACCGCAGCCGCGAAGGCGCGCAAAAAGCCATGCAATACGCCAAGGAGGGCGCGGCCCAGGCGGACGAGGCGATCCAGACGCATCCCTACGTCGCCATCGGCATCGCCGCCGGCGTCGGCCTTTTGGTCGGCGCATTGCTCACCCGCAGCCACTCCTCCCGCTAACCGCGCCCCGCGCGCACCCCGCCTCCGATGACTCCGGAGTCCGCCCTACACCTGTTTAAACGCGCCGGTCCGGTGCTGCGCGCGATGCTCGACGGCGTCGGGCATCGCGTGCAACTCGCCTTGCTCGAGGTAAGCGAACTTCGCGACAAGATCGCGTCGTCCCTCGTGCTGGGGCTGGCCGCGTTGGTTCTCTCGCTGCTGGGCGGCATCGCGCTCACCTTCGCGATCGCCGCGTCGATCTGGCACCGCGAGGACCGCGGTCTCTGGCTCGGGCTCCTGACGCTCGTCTACTTCATCGCCGCCGGCGTGCTGGCGACGGTGATGACGAAGCGCCTGAAGCGCCTTGAGTTTTTGCCCGAGACCTCGCGTCAGCTCAACGAGGACCGGCTCTGCCTCGGTGTCCTCCTTCACAACGAAAAACATCCTGTGCCATGAGCTCCACCCCTCCCGCGATTCCCTCCTCCGGCGCCGCGCCGGCGCCGGCCTTCGCCCCGGCGCGGGCGGCCGGACCCGTCGAGGCCCGCGCGGCGCGGCGCGAGCGGCTTCTGCTGCTCTGCGCGGTGGACCGCGCGCGCCTCCGGCTGCTCTGGCGCCTGCCGATACCGCCCAAGCCGGCGCCCGGTCACACCTCGTTCGTTTCCGGCCTGCTCAGCCCGCCGACACTCGCCGCCATCCTTCCTTGGATGCCGGGGAAGGTCGGCCGATGGAGCCGGCGCATCCGCACGGGCTCGCAGATCCTCCGCACCGTTTTACGCGTGGCGACGTGAGCCCCGCCCGCGGCGGCCCCTCGGCTCCGCGCCCCTTCACGTGCCGGATAACTTGACCCCCTGTTTCCCATGCTCCGCTGGACCCTCATCTTTCTCGTCGTCGCATTGATCGCCGGATTGCTCGGTTTCGTCGGCATCGCCGGCGCCGCCGCCGAAATCGCGAAGATCATCTTCTACATCTTCCTCGT
>CAMLNJ010000642.1 GCA_946481225.1 uncultured Verrucomicrobiota bacterium
GCCGGAGATGGCGTGGCGCTGGATGATGGGCATCACCTTGCGCGCGATGAAGTCGACGACCTTGGAGAGCAGGTCGGGGTTCTCGAACGCGTATTCGTCGAGGCGCTTCACGAGTTGCTGGCGGGCGTGGATGACGAGGTCGCTCGCCACGGGGATGGGGCGGAGCAGGTCGTGGGTGCGCGGGTCGAGCTCGAGCGAGCTCTGGTATTGGAGCTCGCGGAGGATGTTGTGCTCCACCTCGGCGAGGGATCCCTGGGCGTTGACGAGGTGGTAGTGGAAGATCTCGCGGAGCGACTGGAGGGCGTCCCAAGTCTGCTCCTTGAAAACCCGGTAGCGACGTTTCGCGAGCTCGAGGTCGTAATCGGTGGGGCGTTCCTCGAGGAGTTCGCCGAGACCGGTGCGGCGGACGTCCTCGTTGTGGGCGCGGATTTCGAGGCCGCGCTTGAGCTGGCGTTCGACGGAGGTCTTTTCGTCGACGAACAGCACCATGATGTGGACCGTCGGGTGGCGGAAGTGCATCCGCAGCGGCGTGTGGTAGAACTCGCGGCGGAGGGCGTGCATGCGGCCTACCAGGAGCTTGAGACACTCGACCTGCACCTCCGTGCGGGGGAAGCCGTCCAAGATGCAGCCATCACGGAACTCCGGGGCGAGCAGGCGGCGCAGCAGCAGGCGGATGACCTCGCGGTCCCCGACCATGTGGCCGGCGTCCTTGATTCGGCGCGCCTCGGGGGAGTCGAGCAAGGCGCTGACCACCACGGGCTCGCACGTGAGGCCGCGGGCCTTGAGAATGAAGGCGGTGTTGGTGCCTTTGCCGGCGCCGGGCGCGCCGCCCAGCAGGATGATCTCCTTGGGAAAGCGGAGCTGATCGCGGCCAAACTCGTCCTCCAGTTCGCGCCAGACGCTGTCGAGGATCACCTGCGCGTCCTTGATCTCAAGGTCTTGATGACGAGGGGTCGGGGAGACGGTGCCGCCGGCAAGAGGCGAGGGAGAGGCGGAATCCGGAGTGGGGTTTGCCATGAGAAAGCAAAGGACTGAGAGGAAAAGCCGGAGGCGTTTCGATAGCGAAGTTGTCCCCGACGCAGGCATCGGGGCGCATGGGGTCTATCGCCCAGATGCGAGCGAATCTGTTGCGCCGCGAAAAAAAGTTGGAACCTTCCCGGCCCAGACGCGTCAGACATCACATCATCCTTGAGCACGGTTTCGGAGCCCACTCCCCAAGCGACGAAGCCACGGACCGGCTCAAGGGGCAAAATTTCGTTCTTTGTGCTCACAATCGTGAACACGACCAATTCCTGAAGCCGCGAACTTCAGGAGTGTTAGTTGAAGCTGGACCTGACGGGGCCGCCCTTGTGGTGGCCCCGTCTTGGTTTTTACGGGGTCGGCGACGCGTTATTTGTCGCGGGCGGGGACTTTTGTCCGTCGCGGCCCCTTCCGCTGGTTCGCCTGTGCGCGGGCGAACCCGCATTTTTTGCCTTTCCTGCGCCGAATGGCCGGAGCGTCTTGCCCCGGCTCTTGGCTGAATCCTAGGTTTGGCGGCCTTGCCGGGCTCGGTTCACCTGCGCCCGCCAACTTCTTACCATGCACGACGAAGTCGCCACCTCCGCCGCCCTGCTCCCCGACCTGCCCGATTCGCGAGATCCACGCGTCTTGGCCTATCTGAATTTGAAGCTCCGGGAATTGGGACAGCCGGGGGTCGAGCTTCCGGCGGACGACGGAGCCGCCGCGTTGTCGAGCCTGGTGGACCATTTTCTTGTGCTTGGCCGGGAGAAGGATCGCTTGCTCGCGCGACATTTGTGCCCGGTCGATCAGCGCATCCAGAATTTCCTCTATGCCACGCTGGAGGAATTCGGCCCGGTTCCCCATCTCCCCGCCTCGACCTTGGTCCTTGATCGCCCCGGCCTCGCCCGCGCGCTTTCGCTCCCGCCCTCGGCCGACGAGCACAAGAGCTCCATCCTCACCTCCACCCGCCTGCACAACGGCATCCTGCACAACCCGAAGTCGGATCGTCGCACGACGCAGGGCATTTTCCATGTCGCCGAGGGAGGCCTGCCGATTCCGGACGACAAGAAAGCCGTGCCCGCCGCGGTGTTCTCGCGCCTGCTCCGTCACGCGCTCACGCCGCCCGACGAGCTGCTCGCGCTGCCCTTCACCGCCGCTTCGGCCAAGCCCGCGCACGCCTTTGTCTCCCTCTACCTCCGCCCCGTCGTGGTGCCCGAGGTGCCGGGCTTCACGCCGGCGCGTCGCATGGAGACGCGGTTTTTCATCCCCGGCGCGCTGGTGGCCAACCTCGACTTTGTCGAAAGCATCTTTGGCAACGCCGGCGACCCCGGCTTGCCGATCAACGACGCCGCGCTCGATCCCGAGCTCTGGACCGGCCACACGGGCTGCATCATCCTCGCCCCGCAGCTCAACGGCTTGAAGAAGAAGGAGCTCGGCCTGCCCGCCTGGGGCGACGCGACCGAGCGCCAGCGTCGCGACGGCATGTGCTGGAAGTCGTCCGACGAGATTTACAACGACGGCGTGGCTTTCAAATGCACCTCGCGCGACGCCTCGGGCGTCGTCGTGACGATCATCTCCGACAACTA
>CAMLNJ010000643.1 GCA_946481225.1 uncultured Verrucomicrobiota bacterium
TCCCTTCGAATGCCAGAACCCGTTCTCCGCCTTGCTGAGGTATTTCGGAATAAAGGAATGCGGCGTGTGGCAATCGTTGCAGGTCGCGACCGCGTGATGCGGCGACTTCAGCCACCCGTCATACTGCTCGCGCATGATGTGGCAGTTCACGCAGGCCTTCGGGTCGTTGGAAAAATAGGAAAGCCCCTCGGCGTAGTGAAACGTATAGGCTCCCAACCCGCCCAGAACCCCGACCGACCAAACCGTCAACACGGTCAACACCACACGAAGATTCGGGCGGGGCAGGTTCACGACGCCCAGATTCCGTAAAGGGCGGGCTTAGTCAATGCTCGCAGCCGACGATACTTGCATGGGACTCGAATCAGAAAACAAACCCCATGCCGGTCCTCGGCGCGCCATCCCGCCACCAGACGAGCGCTAGGCGCTGAGGAAACCAAGCTCGGCCAAGGCGGCCGAGGCGGAGGCGGGCCAGCGGCCCGTGCCGCCGAGGCCAACGCAGGCCCAGCTTGGTTTCCACCTCACCCGCAGGGCGTAAGCAAAGCGTCGGTTTATTTTGAAGACAGCGCCTAACGCCAAAACCAACCCGCCGCATGCAGGACCACGCAGGATGCAAGCGCGGCCGCGAAATCGTCCGCCACGACGCCCCAGCCACCGGGAAGCGATTGCAGTCGCGAGATGCCCAGCGGCTTGGCGATGTCGAAGAGCCGGAAGAGACCGAAGCCGCCCAAAAAAATCGCCCAACGCCAGTGCGCCACCCACTCGGCCGGTAACCATTGCCAACCGATGAAACACAGCGGCATCACGACGAACTCGTCGAGAATCACGCCGCCCGGGTCGCGCTGCCCGAGCCGAAACTCCGCTTCGCCGCAAATGGCCACCGCGAGATACAGCCCCGGCAGACTGAGCACGAGGGTGAGCCACCACGCGTGCGACGCCGGCAGCATCGCGAAGAAGACGGTGAAATACAGCAGCCCGGCGAACGAACCCACCGTGCCGGGGCCATGCCGCACCCGCCCGAGCGGACCGAGCATCGCCAAGTTCACCACCCAGCGAGTCGGGAGAAATTTCGGCCACAAAGGCTGCCCGCGGATCATTCGGTGAAAAGCGTCCAGTTGCGACGCAGATAACGGTAACCCGACCAGACGGCGAGGAACGTGCCGATCACGAAGCACCCGATCCCGGCCTTATGCACCCATTCCGAAAAGGGATGCACCGTAAGCCCGAACCAGACCGACACATCGTTTTCGAGCATCGGCGTGGCAAGCAGGCAGCCGATCGCGATCATCTGGAAAATCGTCTTCAATTTCCCTCCGCTGTCCGCCGGCACGACCACGCCCTTTGCCGCGACGACCATTCGCATGCCCGAAACCATGAACTCGCGGCCCAGTGTAAGAAGCACCAAGGTCACCGGCAGATCCGGGTCGTGCCGCACCAGCGCCACCATGATCCCGAGCACGAGCACCTTGTCCGTCAGCGCGTCCATGAACTTGCCGAAGTTGGAGACGATCCCCCTCTTGCGCGCGATCGAGCCGTCGAGCCAATCGGTGATGGCCGCCGCGATAAAGAGCCAGAACGCGAGCGTCGCCGCGCCGGTCCAGCCCGCCAGCTCATGGTCGACCCACATCAAGCCCACGATCACGAACATCAAGGGAACGCGCGAGAGAGTCAGGATATTGGGCAGGTTCCACATGGAGGATTTGCGCAGGATGACGTGAATCAGCCCTGCGCCCGGCGCCGACGCAAGGCCGCAAAGGGTCGCGCCGGTCTGCCGCCGCCTGTCGCCAGTCGCGCGTTGGGCATTCGACATGTCGGCCCGGCAACCCGCGGTTGCTAGACGTCCACGAGCATCCCATGAAATCGACATGCCCTTCGCCTACGCGCGCACCATCCATTTTTCCGACACCGACGCCGCCGGCATCGTGTTCTTCGCCCGCTACCTCGCGATTTGCCACGAGGGCTACGAAGAGGCCCTCGCCGCGGCCGGCGTCCCGCTCGCGACCTTTTTCTCCGACCACGGCGTCATCGTGCCCATCGCCAAGAGCGAGTGTTCCTACCTGCGCCCCCTCGCCTGCGGCGACAAGGTCCGGGTCGAAGTGAGCCCGCGGCGCCTCTCCGAAACCAGCTTCGCGCTCGAGTTCGTCCTGTGGAAACTCCCCGCCCACGGCTCCGCCGCCGGCGACAAACGCGCCGCCGTCGCCCGCACCGAGCACGTCTGCATCGCCTCCTCCACCCGCGAGCGTCAGGCGCTCCCCGCCGCCCTCGCGGCGTGGGTCGACGCGGGGTAATCAGTCTTCTTCGCGCCGCACGGGATGGACGACCCCGTCGTCTCCGATCCAAGGACGCTCACGCTCCAATCGCGCCGCCAAACGAGCCGCGTCCTGCAGCCAAAGCAGCCGCTCAAGAAAGCTCAACGAAGCGCCCGCCTCGAGTTGTCCTCGCTCGTGGTCGCCCCTCGTCAGCGGGCTGGCAAACTGCACCGGATCCATCGGCACCTTCGCGCGATATCCCAGCCCCTTTAGCGCATTTCAAATGAAAGTGTAGCCACGGCCGTGTCGGCCGTGCCCTCGACAATCGGAAC
>CAMLNJ010000644.1 GCA_946481225.1 uncultured Verrucomicrobiota bacterium
TGCTCGTCCTCTGCGACAGCCCCGCCAACTACCGCGGCCAGCCCGGCGTCGAGTTCTTCCGCGGCCTCCCCACCGTCTGGGACGAAAGCGTCGTCCTCTCCGCCGAGATCGACAAACACCTCGTGATTGCCCGCCGTTCCGGCGAGCGCTGGTATGTCGCCGCGATGAACGGCGACGCCGCCCTTACGCTGGATGTTCCTCTCGATTTCCTCGGCTCGAAGCGCCGCGAGTGGCGTCTGCGCGAGTTCGCCGACGGCGACAATCCCGCCGCGCCCGAGACCGTGGCGGAAGCGACCCGCGCGCTCGGCAAGGCCCGCACCCTCTCCCTGCGCCTTCAGCCGGCCGGCGGCTACGCGGCCGTGATCAGCCCGGCTACTCGCTCCGCCGATCAACGATAAGGTCCCCCTCCTGTTTCACCGCCCTCCCACCTGCCTCATGCAACTAAAACGCCTGCGTCCCCTCCTCGTCGCCGTCCTGTTTGGAGCTTCCTCCGCTTTCGCCGAAACCGTCGCGCTCGAATCTCCGGACGGCCACCTCAAGCTGAGCTTCGAGGTCGCCGACGACGGAGGCGTGACGCACTCGCTTGCGGCGGACGGGAAGCCGCTGATCTCGCCCTCGCCCGTGGGCTTTGCCGGCGGACGTTTCGTCGGCGTGAAGCGTCGCGCCGAAAACTCCGTTTGGAAACCCGTGTGGGGCAAACGCTCGGTGGTGCCCGATCGCTATCGCGAGGCCATGATCGATCTCGGCGGCTATCATCTCCAGGCCCGCGCTTATGACGAAGGCGTCGCCTTCCGCTATGTGTTCCCCGGCGCAAAACCCACCGGCACCGAAGCCACCGCCTTCCACTTCGCGGGCGACTACACCGCCTGGTATTACAACGGCGAGAACCACAATGTCGGCCCGGAAAAACTCAGCGCCGCCAAAGGTCAGCGCAAACCGGTCGCGACCATCCAGACCGACACCGGCGTTTACCTCGCTTTGCATGAAGCCGATCTCGTCGACGGCGAACCGCTTCTCTTTGACGCCAAAGGAGGCGAAACCTCGCTCCGCATCGCGTCCAAGCCGAGCGCCGCCTGGCGCGTCGTCATGTTCGGCCGCAGCCCCGGCGCGCTGGTCGATTCCCACCTCATCGAGCTGCTCAATCCACCGCCGCCCGCGGGCATGGATTTCTCCTGGGTAAAGCCCGGCGTCACCGTCTGGGACTGGCGCATCGACGGCGCGAAGGTGGACGGCTTCAAATACGGGATGTCGCTGCCGTCGTGGAAGCGCATGGTCGATTTCGCGGCGGAGAACCGCATGCCGCACCTCGTGCTCGACGCGAATTGGTATGGACCGGAATTCGGCCACGAGTCCGACCCCGTGAAAGGCGGCAAGGTTGATCAGGTGCGAGAGATCATCGCCTACGGGAAACAAAAGAACGTGGGCGTCTGGCTCTACCTCAACGACGTCGGCGGACGAAAATTCCCCTTGGAGGAAACGTTGAAACAATACGGCGAATGGGGCGCGGCGGGCGTGAAATACGGCTTCATGCGCGGCTCGCCCGAGGAGAAAAATCAGCGCACGCGCCTCATCACGGAGTTGTGCGCGAAGAACAAACTGCTCTGCAACTACCACGACGGCCCGGTCCATCCCTATGGCCAGATGCGCACCTGGCCCAATGCGGTGACCCGCGAGTTTTGCCAGGCCCAGCTCGACGGTCACAAGGTTTTCCAACCCCGCACCTTTGTCACGAGCGTGTTCGTCAACATGCTCGCCGGCCCGCTCGACATGAACAACGGCCTCGCCGACCTCATTCAAAAAGGCCGCGTCGACCACGGCGTGCCCGTGCCCTCCACGCTCACCGCCGAGGCCGCGCGCACGCTGATCGTGTTCTCCGGCGCGACCGTCATCCCCGATATTCCCGAATACTATCGGAAGCACCCCGAGCTGCTCCGCTTCATCGCCGCCCAGCAGATGCCCTGGCGCGAGAGTAAGACACTCGCGGGCGAAATCGGCGAATACATCGTGATGGCGCGCCAAGCCGCCGACGGGGCGTGGCTGGTCGGCGCCGCCACCAACGAGTCGCCCCGCGAGATCGACGTGCCCTTGTCTTTTCTCTCTTCCGGTAAACACGACGCGCTGGTCATCCAAGACGGCCCGACCTCCGACTACCGCACCCACGCCGAAGACTACCAGGCGGAGACGCGCAAGGTTGCCAAGGCCGACACCCTGCGCCTCAAGCTCGCCCCGGGCGGCGGCGCCTGTGTATTGATTAAACAGATACGCTGAAACGGCCCGTCCCCGCGTCGCGATCCGGTCACCCTTTCCCAGAATGAAATCATTCCTTCGACTTCTGCTTCTCCCCGCCGTCGCCGGTCTCGCCCTGCTTTCCGCGCCGGCCAAAGCGGCCGACGGCTTCCTGTTCGTCACCTTCAAAAACGGACGTAGTCCGCTCTCCGAACAGATCTATTTTGGCCTCAGCAAAGACGGTCGAAACTGGACGGCCCTCAACGACGGCAACCCGGTTCTCGTGAGCAAAATCGGCGAAAAGGGCGTGCGCGATCCCTACCTCCTGCGTTCGCACGACGGGA
>CAMLNJ010000645.1 GCA_946481225.1 uncultured Verrucomicrobiota bacterium
AAGCTCGGCGTGCGAGACGTCGTCGGGCTTACCCGCTGGTGCATGTATCACGGCCTGCTCAGCTGAGTCTTCTCCGAGTTTTCCACTCTTTCCTGTTTCGAAAGCAACGAAGCCCGCTCCTCTCGGAGCGGGCTTCGTTCTTTGGCGGACCGGCGATTTTCGGGCACGGGGCGGATGCGTCGGGGACGCGATCAGCGCAGCGTGACGATTCCGGCGCGGCGGTTGTTCGCCGGGTTCTGATCGTCTGCCGTCGTGGAAAGTCGGGAACTCACGACCAGGTTGCCGCCGGCGTCGCGTCGTTCGGCGCTCACCGGGACGGTGATCGTGGTCGACGCGCCGGGGGCGAGGTCGGCCACCGCGTTGCGGGTGCCGGTTCCGTCGAGGCCGACGGAAAGGGTGGCGCCGGACAGCGGGACCGCCCCGCGATTTTGCACAACGATGGACACGTTGCCGGTGGCGGGATCGTAGCTTTGGCTGGAGATCGCCGGGTCGGTGAACGCGGGGTTGGCGTGGTTCATCGCCCACTCGAGGTTGAGGGTGCCGTTGCCGTAGTCGGGATCTGCGCCCGCGGCGCCGCCGTCGTTCGCGTGGGTGGCAAGGAGGTCGGCCGCCTCGAGGGCGGTGAGATCGGGCCACTGCGACATCAACGTGGCGATCGCGCCCGCGACGACGGGCGCGCTGGCGGAGGTGCCGCTGAAGCTGGAGGAGGCGCCCGCAGGGCTGGCGGCTTGGAGAGCATAGCCGGGAGCGGTGAGCTGAAGGCCGGCGCCGGAGTTGGAGAATATGGCCTGCACGCCGGCGGCGTCGGTGGCGCCCACCGAGACCACGCCGGCGTAGGCGGCGGGCCAGGCGATGCGGTTGGCCTGGTCGTTGCCGGAGGAGGCGACGACGGCGACGCCCGCGGCGAGGGCTTCTTCGATGGCGGCGCCGAGCACCGGGGACGTGGAGTAGCCGCCCAGGCTGATATTGATGACCTTGGCCCCGGCGGCGAGGGCGGCGAGAATGCCCTGGGCGACGGAGAAGGCGTCTCCCACGCCGTCCGCGCCCGTCACGCGCACGCTGAGGACTTCGGCGGCGGGGGCGACGCCCATTGCGTCGGCCGAGGCGCCGGCGACGAGCGAGGCGACGGCGGTGCCGTGGGCGCCGTCCTCGCCCAGGCCGGTGGTTCCGTATCCGATATCCAGATACTTGATTCGCGTGCCGAGCGTGGGGACGGCCGAGGCGCCGCCGTCGAGCACGGCGACCAGGATTCCGCGGCCCCATGACGACGTGTCGGCGCCTGGCGCGATGCCGAGGACGGCAAGCAGGTTTTCTCCCACCGGAACGGCGGCGCGCGCGGCGCGCTCCTCGGCGGTCGGAGGGGTTGCGGCAAGGATTGGATTGGCGCCCACGGAGGCGTAGTCGGCGAGGTTCCCCGATATGTCGCCCACCAAGCCGGCGTAGTCCCCGATGCGGACGCGGACCGCGTTGAGAAAATCGATCTTTGCGACCACTTCGAGACCGGCGGCGCGAGCCCGTTCCAGGAAGCGGCGGTATGATTCGGCATCCTTGAAGGTAAGGATGGCCTCGTTCGCGCGTATGCCCTCGCGGTTCAGGCGGTCTCGGAGGCGTGCCGCCAATTCGGCGCGGGCGGCGGCGTCGGCCGAGAAGGCGAGAAGATTGTCATCCCGCGTTCCCTGCAAGTCGCCCGGGGCGGGCGCCTTGTCGTCATCGGCCGTGAATTCGAATGTCGCGGGCCGTTCCGTAGGTTCGTGCAGCACCCAGAACCACACGCCGAGGCCTGTCACGGAAAAGAGCAGGGCCAATGCGAGCGAGGAGGGACGGCGGTTGGAGGGCATCGAAGACGGAACGAGTCAGGAGACGGAGGCGGGCCTGGGCAAGTTACCCTGTCGATCGCAAGGGGAACGAGTGGGGGCGTTCCGGCCCGGTTCCCGGCTGCAGGTGTTCGAAGGGATGGCGGTTCCGGGGCGGTTCCGGGCGCAGTATCGGAGTTTTCCCCGCGATGATCCGACGCATCTCGCCCCGCACGAGTTCCGTCGTGCATTACACTGGCTGGTTTTTTCGGGATGTGAAACAGAAGGGTTTTCCAACCCTCCGCCTCCCTATGTCCCTGTCGAAAAAACGTGTCGCTTCCCGCGCATCCACTCCGGTCACGATCGAAAAGTCGCTGCGTGTGCGGCTGAAGGCGCTGGAGATTCCGCCGATCAAAGACGGCCTGGTGATAGGCCGGGACGCCGCGATCGGCGGCGACGCGATGCTTCGCACGCTGAAGCTGATGACGAACGAGAAGTTCGAGCGCCTGGCGGTGAAGGACGATGTGGTTCAAGACGTGATCATTCGCGTCGGAGTGCTTCGCAAGCTGGGTGAGGCGCGGTTGGTGGCGTTTGTGCTCGAGCGGGTGAAACCCTTGATGACCGAGAACGAGCTTTTGATGCTCGATATCGAGGTGGAGCTCGTGATCGACGACAGCCTGTGACGAAGACAGGGGGAAATCGGGTCCGGCGGCGAAGGCGTGACGAGCCAGCCGACGACCGAGAAACTCCTTCCCGGCCTTTGGCCGCGGTCAGG
>CAMLNJ010000646.1 GCA_946481225.1 uncultured Verrucomicrobiota bacterium
ATGCGCTTCGAGCGGACGTGGCGGTGGGCGCGGACGGTGTCGAGGAAAGAGAATTTCTTGTTCGTCGACTCGAGGGTGAGGGCGAGGCGGTTTTCGACGAGCTTGGACGTGCGGTAGATGGTCTGCGCCGCCCGGTAATAATCGTGCATGAACTGCTCCACGCGCCCGAGCGGATCGTGGTTGGTGTAGCCAATGCCGAGGGCGATGCGCGGCTGGGCCTCGAGGTCGAGGAGGTCGGTCGGGCGCCTGCTTTGAAAATGGAGTTCGTTGCGGACGCGCAGCAGGAACTCGTAGCCGCGCTTGAAGTCGCGGAGCTCGTTGGCCTTGAGGTAGCCTTGGTCCACGAGTTCGTCGGCGGCGACGATGCCGAGCTTCACACGAGCCATCCAGAGCGTGTTCTGGTAGTCGCGGAGTCCGCCGACGCCGTTCTTGATGTCGGGCTCCTGGAGGAAGACCGATTCGCCGTATTTTGCGCGGCGGGTGGCCTGGTCCTCGAGGCGGGCGCGGATGTAGCCCTTGGCGTCCTCCTGGGTGTAGTAGTTGCGATAGGCGGCGGAGAAACCCTCGAAAAGCAGCTGCGCGCCGGCGATGAGGCGGGCCTCGAGCAGGGCGGTCTTCGTCTGTATGTCCTTCTTCGCTTCGGAAAACACGTCGTCGATCGTGCGCGTGGAGTGGCCGACCTTCAGGCCGCAGTCCCAGAGCACGTAGAGCACCTCGTCGATGAGGTGCTGCTGGAGCGGTTGGATCGCGGCGAGCCGGACCTTCGACGGAAACAGGAACATGATGTCGATGTCGCTCAGGGGGCTGAGTTCGCCGCGTCCGTAGCCGCCGAGGGCGAGGAGGGCGCAGGCGGCGGGGAGCTTGTCGTTGGCGCGTTCGTAGCCGGCCACCGCGTGGTCGAAGAGGTGCGCCAGCATCACGTCGACCATCGCCGCGCGAGCCTGGGCGACGGCGAGGCCCGATTCGCCGCCGTCGTGGCGCATGCGGATCATGGCGCTTTCGAGGCGGAGGAAGGTCTTGCAGGCGGCGAGCCGCTCGGCGCGCGAGGCTCCGGGGGCGAAGTCGAGGCGTTCGCGGGCGTGTTTTTGGATGCGGCCGATGAAGGGGGCGGTGGGCATGCTCGAGGCGGGCGGGGCAAAAGCCCGTGAAGGTGGGCGGAAAGCCGGCTCCGCGCAAAGCGCGAAACGCGTCCGCCGTCGGCTCGTCCTCCGGGCCGCCCGCGGGCTTGCTTCGCCCCCGCCCCCCCGGTTGGCTGGCCGTTTTCCGAACTTTTCCACGCCCATGCCCGAGATCTCCAAGAGCTACGAACCGCGCGATGTTGAAGCCAAATGGTATGCCGCCTGGCAGGAGGCCAAGTGCTTCTCCGCGCCCACGCCGGCCCCCGGGCAGGAGCACTACACCATCGTCATCCCGCCGCCCAACGTCACCGGCATCCTGCACATGGGCCACGTGCTCAACAACACCCTCCAGGACGCGCTGATCCGCCGCGCCCGCCTCGAGGGCAAGGCCGCCTGCTGGATCCCCGGCACCGACCACGCCGGCATCGCCACGCAGACCATGGTCGAGAAGCACCTCAAGAAGACCGAGGGCAAGGGGCGCCGCGACCTCGGCCGCGAGGAGTTTCTGAAGCGCGTCTGGGCCTGGCGCGGTGAAAAGGGCGACCACATCCTCAAGCAGCTCCGCGAGCTCGGCTGCTCCTGCGACTGGGACCGCACCCACTTCACGATGGACCCCGGCTATTCGCGCGCCGTGCTCACGTCGTTCATCAAGCTTTTCGAGCAGGGCCACATCTACCGCGGAAAACGCATGGTCAACTGGTGCCCGGTCTCGCTCACCGCGCTCTCCGACGAGGAGGTCGAGATGAAGCCGACCAAGGGCCACATCTTCCGCCTGCAATACGAGCTCGTCGAGCCGTCCACCACGAAGGACGCCGAGGGCAACACGATCCCGCTCACCCACTTGGTCCTCGAGACGACGCGTCCCGAGACCATCGCCGCCGACGTCGCCGTCGCCGTGCATCCCGACGACGAGCGCTACAAGCACCTCGTGGGCAAAAAAGTTTGGCGCCCGCTCGGCGAGCGCGTGCAGATCCCGATCATCGCCGACCACGCCGTCGACCCCGCCTTCGCCGCCGGCGCGCTTAAGGTCACTCCCGCCCACGACAAGGTCGACTTCGAGATCGGCCAGCGCCACGGCCTGCCCGTCATCGAGTCCATCGAGGCCGACGGAACCATGAACGCCTTCGCCGGCCCCGAGCTCGCCGGCATGGAGCGCTTCGCCGCCCGCAAAAAGGCCGCCGAAATCCTCCAGGAGCGCGGCAATCTCATCGAGGCGAAGCCTTACGAGAACAACGTCGGCTACTCGCAGCGCGCCGGCGTGCCCATCGAGCCGCGCCTCACCCAGCAGTGGTGGCTCCGCTACCCGCGCGTCGAGGAGGCCAAGGCGGTCGTCCGCGACGGACTCATCCAGATGCACCCCGAGCGGTGGTCGAAAGTCTACCTCAACTGGCTCGAAAACATCCAGGACTGGTGCATCAGCCGCCAGCTCTGGTGGGGCCACCGCATCC
>CAMLNJ010000647.1 GCA_946481225.1 uncultured Verrucomicrobiota bacterium
AGCCGGAGGTGGTGCAGGGCGAGCGAGGCGGCTTGGAACTGGTGCGGGACGACGCGGTGGAGCGCGGGGCGGTGGAGCGAATAGGTGAGCGCCACGCAGGGATATTTTTCCCAACGGATGGGCAAGGTGGGCGTGTCGTCGGGCATCGGGGGCACGATCAGGCCGGCCACGCGGCGCGCATCGAGGATGGCTTGGAGCCGGCGGGCGGACATGCCGGGTTCGTGCAGCGAAAAGACGTCGAGCTTGTAGCCGAGTTCGCGGGCGCGGGCGGCCGCGGCGGCGTGGATGCGGGCGTTGTAGCTTTCCGGGCGCTCGCGCCAGTGGTCCGCCGCCGGCCAGGCGTCGATCAGGCCGAGCGTGCCGGCGGTCGCCGCTCCGGTGCTGCGGCGCACGAGCTGGAAGGCGCGCGAGACTTTGTGATCGGGGACGAAGCCGAGCTTGCGGGCGGCTTTCTGCACCTCGCGGCAGGTGGCGAGGGGGATGGAGGGATCGTTGCGCAGGGCCCGGGAAACGCCGGACCGGGAGAGGCCGACGTGGAGGGCGATGTCGGCCAAGCGGATCGGGGCGGGCCTGGACTTGGGTTTCGGGGGCATGGGCCGGCGGTGGAAGCGGCAACGACACTGGGCGGGCCGAAGCGTGACGCCAATGCGGGAGATCGGCGCGGGTTGGCGAGCGGGCGAAAGCGCTCCCGCGATTCTGCTACGCAGGGGAAATGCGTAGCGAAACGGCGGCAGGATGCCGCCGCTACTTTTCCGGAAGCCGAGCCTGGAGGTGGAAAAACTGGCGCGGCTGCTCCGTCATCGTCCGCGAAGAGCGGACGAGCACCGTGTCGGTGTCGGCGTCGCGCGGGGTGGCCGACTCCTCGACCGCGCCGAGGTCGTGCGCGATGTCGAGGTCGTTGGTCACGATCACGTCCACGAGCACGCCGCCCAGTTCGCGGCGTCTCGTGTAGGTTATAAACGGATACGCGTCGTCGCCGAAGTCGCCGGTATCTACGACGGGGCCGCCGGAGGCGTCGGGCGCGAGCGGGTCGTTGCCGAGGACGAATTCGAGGAGGTTGGGCAGGCTGTCGGCGTCGGGGTTGTCGGTCGCGTCGCGTTGACCGGCGGGCAGGCCGGAGGCCTCGGCCCAGGCGACGAAGGGCTCCCGCGGCGCGACGGCGAGCGCGACGGGGGCGCTGGTGGCGGAGCCGACGCCATTGGTGATCGTCACGGCGTAGTCGCCGGCGTCGGAGAGCGTCGTGGCGGCGAGGGTGAGCGTGGCGGCGGTGGCTCCGGCGATGGCGACGCCGTCTTTCGTCCATTGGTAGGCGAAGGGCCAGCGTCCGGCGGCGGTGGCGGTGAAGGTCGCGGGCTCGCCCTCGGTCGTGGCGAGCGGCTGCGGCGGCGTGGCGACGGTCGCGGGTGATGCGGAATGGGTGAGCAACCACGTGTAGAGCGCGTCGTCGGCGTAGGCGGGGATCCAGGAATCGTGCGCGTTGCCCGGCGAGGCGGTGTAGATCGTGACGCCCGGGTTGCCGCCGGCGGCGCGGATGAGGTCGAGGTAGTTTTGCAGGGCGCTCACGGAATAGAGCGGGTCGTTCGCGCCGTGGAAGGCCCAGATCGGAAGATCGCGGAGCATGGGCGCGGCGGCGGAGTTGGCGGCGTCCACCTGGGGCGCGGCGCTGATCGGGGCGATGGCGGCGTAGCGCGAGGGCTGGCGTTGCGCGAGGTCATAGACGCCGAAGCCGCCCATGCTGAGTCCGGTGAGGTAGATGCGGGTGCGGTCGATGCGATAGCGCGTTTGCAGGTCCTCGATGAAGGCCTCGAGCTGCGCGCCGTCCCACCAGGCGGCCGAGCATTGGGGCGCGACGACGACGAAGGGAAATGTGTCGCCTTGCTCGATGCGCAGCGGCGGGCCGAGGGCGCGGAGTTTGTCGAGGTGGACGGGGTTCATCGGGTCGGCCTCGGCGTGGCTGCGTTCGCCCATGCCGTGGAGAAAAACGAGGAGCGGCCATTCGGTCGCGGCGGCGGGGTCGTAGCCGGGCGGGAGTGTGAGCAGGTAGTTGAAATCGAAACGGCCGGCGGAGGTGGTGCGTTGCGCGGTCTGGCGCGCCTCGTAGTTCGCGAAGCCGGCGAAGCCCACCCAGGACGAGCTGCTGGTGGAGCCGGTGCCGTCGAGGCGGGTGAAGGTGAAGGTCACCGAGGGGCCGGTCGCGGAGTAGCCGACGGTGAGCATGCGCGAGGTGTTGGTTCCGGCGGCGGAGAAATCGACGGCGGTGGCGACGGCGTCGAGGTTTTGGGAAACGCGATACCAGTTGCGGCCTGCGCCGTGGGTCGAGTTGGTGAAGAGGGCGAGCGTGTAGCGTTTGCCTGCGGTGAGGCCGGTCAACGTGAGCGTGTAGGTGGCCGAGCTGGTGTTGGTGCCGTGGGTGGCGAGCAGGGTGTGCATGGACCCGGTCGCGGTGGAGTTGAAGGTCGTGAAGGCGTGGCTGAAGGCGCTCAGCGTGTAGTTTTTCGCGGCCTGCGCGCCGCCGCCGTTGCCCGTGCCGAAGCCGAAGGGCACGCCGTTGACCGTGA
>CAMLNJ010000648.1 GCA_946481225.1 uncultured Verrucomicrobiota bacterium
TGCCTCGCCGCGGGCATGGACGATTTCATCGCCAAGCCCGTGACGCTTCCGGTGCTGCGCGATGTGTTGCGCCGAAGGTTTCCCGTTCAGCTCCTCGCTTGACGATCCTATGAACGCCGCTCCCCCCATGTCCCCGCGCCTCAGTCCGCAGCGTCTGCTGCAGGCCTTTTTGGACAACATTCCGGACCTGGTTTATTTCAAGGATCTCCAGTCGCGCTTTTTGCTCGTGAGCTCCGGAAAGCTGGCGATGCACAGGTTCGCCTCGCCCGATGAGATCATCGGCAAGACCGATTTCGATGTTTTCGACGAGGAGCACGCGCGACCGGCCTTCGAGGACGAGCAGCGCATCATCGCGACGGGGATACCCATCCTCGACAAGTTGGAGAAGGAAGTGTGGACCGACGGAACGGTCACCTGGTGCGTGACCACCAAGATGCCCCTTCGCGACGAGGAGGGACGGATCGTCGGCACCTTTGGCATCAGCCGCGACGTCACCGGCCCCAAGCGTCTCCAGGAACAGCTCGAGACGGCGAACAAGGATCTGATCGACGCCTCGCGCAAGGCCGGCATGGCCGACGTGGCGACGGGCGTGCTGCACAACGTGGGCAACGTGCTCAACACGGTGAACGTCTCCGCCGACCAGCTCGCCGACGGACTGCGCAAGAGCCGCATCGAAGGCGTGGCGAGGCTGGCCGAGCTCTTCGCCGCGCAGGCGCACGATCTGCCCGGCTTTTTCGCGAGCGAACGCGGGCGGCAGGTGCCCGCCTATGTGGCGCAGCTTTCGGATCACCTCAAGGCGGAGCGCGATCGTCTCCTGGGCGAGCTCGCCGAGCTGCGGCGTTCGATCGACCACATCAAGGACGTGGTCGCGATGCAACAGAGCTTCGCCGGATCGCCGGGTGTCGTGGAGGCGCTCGATCCGGTGGTGCTGGTGGAGGATTCGCTGCGGCTCAACGTCGCCGCGTTGATGCGGCACGACGTGCGGGTGGTGCGCGACTTTTCCCCTTCGCCGCGGGTGCTGGCGGATCGCACGCGCGTGCTGCAGATCCTGGTCAATCTCGTGCGCAACGCGAAGCACGCGCTCGACGACGGCGCCCCCGCGGAGAAGCGCATGACGCTGCGCGTGGAGCCCGCGGGGCCGGAGCGCGTGCGCTTGGTCGTGGCGGACAACGGCGTGGGCATCCCGAAGGAAAACCTGGAGCGGATCTTCGCGCACGGCTTCACGACGCGGAAGACGGGGCACGGCTTCGGCCTGCATTCGGCGGCCAACGCCGCGAAGGAGCTGGGCGGCAGCCTTTCGGTGCGCAGCGACGGGCCGGGCCGGGGCGCGGAGTTCACGCTCGAGCTGCCCGTGGCCCCGCCGGAGCCGGCGGGCGGGGAAGGCGCCGGGAGCGGGGCGGACGAAGCCGAGACGCTCCTCGTGCGCAAGGCGGGGCTTTGAACGGCGGGCGGACGGCGGGCTTTATGGTGCGGCGCGCTGTCGTTTTTTCCGCGCCGCCGGCTGGCCTGGCTTTCGTGGGGGCTATATCCGTGCGGCGAAGGAATCCAGATGGAGCACCGGATAAGGCTTACCCGTCGGGTGGGCGGATTCCACGTCTCGTCTATTCCGTATCAGTCTTGATCCGTGCCAGGCGGTGGAGTCCGTGGTCGGTTTGAACCGCGGGTTGCCGGCTGATCGGATCGCGAGGGCGTGTTTGCCGGCTCAGCCGCGGACCTGGCCTTCGCCGTCGATGAGGTATTTGTAGGAGCAGAGCTCTTTCAATCCCATGGGGCCGCGGGCGTGGAGGCGGTCGGTGCTGATGCCGATCTCGGCGCCGAATCCGAACTCGAAGCCGTCGTTGAAACGCGTGCTGGCGTTCCACGGGACGACGGCGCTGTCGACCGAGGCCTGGAATCGGCGGGCGGCGGCCTCGTCGGCGGTGATGATCGCGTCGGTGTGGCCGGAGCTGTCGCGGTTGATCGTGGCGATCGCGGTCTCGAGGTCGGGCACCACGCGGACGGCGATGACGAGATCGAGAAACTCGGCCTTGTAGTCGGCCTCTGAAGCAGGGAGCAGGGAGCCAGGAGCAGGGAGCTCGGAACCGGCGGAGGGGGTGCTCGAGAGGATGGCGAGCGAGGCGGGGTCGCAGCGGAGTTGCACGCCCTTGGCCTCGAGGGCGGAGGCGAGGCGGGGCAGCACGGCGGAGGCGATGTCGGCGTGGACGAGGAGCTGTTCGGCGGCGTTGCACACGCCGGGGCGCTGGGTCTTGGCGTTGATCAGTATCCGTTCGGCCATTACAGGGTCGGCGGCCTTGTCGACGTAGACGAAGCAGACGCCGGTGTAGTGCTTGATGACGGGGATGGTGGAGTTTTGCGCGACGAAGCGGATGAGCGATTCGCCGCCGCGGGGGATGATGCAGTGGATGAGCTCGTCGAGCTTGAGCATCGTGTTGAGCGCGGCGCGGTCGGTCGTGGGGATGAGCTGGACGGCGTCGGCGGGCAGGCCGGCCTCGGCGAGGGCGCGCTGGATGAGCGCGGCGAAGGCGGTGTTGGTGTGGAAGATCTCCTTGCCGCC
>CAMLNJ010000649.1 GCA_946481225.1 uncultured Verrucomicrobiota bacterium
CGGCCGGGGCAAGCCGCTGCCGTTCGGTCAGCTGTACTCGACCCTCGGCCGGCTGGCGCGCGACGGCAAGGTCGTGGTCGACGAGACGGAGCCGGGCGCGGGGCCGGACAGCAAGCGCTACGTCATCACCGAGGACGGCGCCACCGATGCCAACTCCGGCCGCATGGTCGCCATCGTCGGCCACCCGATCTGGAAAGAGTTCTCCGACTTCGGGAACGATTACGCGCCCTTTAAGTGGGGTTCAAAAATGGGCCTGCGCGACGTGTCCCGTCGCGAGGCGATGGATCTGGAAATCATCGACCGCGACACCCAGGTCTTCCCCGATCAATCCGCGCCACGGCCCGACATGAACGTGCAGACGTCGACGGCCGTCACCGATCCGCGTCTCCGCGCCGCCCTCGAAAAGACCGGCCTCGGCACCTTCGACCAGGCCGGCGTCTTCCGCCTCACCCCGACCGAGGAGGGCTCCGCATGATCGGCTCTTTTTCTGGCTCCCTGCTCCTTGCTCCCTGCTCCCTGCTAGGCACCGGAGGTGCCCCGTGAGTATCGGCCTCCGCATCATCATGGGCGAGCCCGGCCTGGCCGCCACCGTCCACCGCCTGCGCGACCGCCGCGGCTTCCTTCAGGTCGCGGGCCGCGCCGGTCGCAACCTCACGGTCGACCACGTCCGCGCCTACGGTCGCGCCCACCCCAACCGCCTCGGCGGGCGCAGCACGGGCTTTTATCGGCAGGCCGCCGACGCCGCCAACGTGCGCCTGATCGGCGAGGACGGGGTGATGATCTCCATTCCGCACCAAGGTCTCGCCCTCCGCGTCTTCGGCACCGCCGGCCTGCCCGGCGGCGTGCTCCGGCCCATCAACGGCCGTTACCTCACCGAGCCCGCCGCCGCCGAGGCGCACGGCAAGCGCGCGCGGGAGTTTTCGGATCTCGAGTTCGGTTTCGCCTACGACCCCGAGATCGGTCGCGTTCGCCCCGCGCTGGTGCGCAAGGCCGACAGCCTGGTCGCGCTCTACCGCAACCGCCGCGCGAAGCGCCCGGCCGTCGTCGGCCCCGGCACCTACCAGAGCGACGGCGAGGCCATCTTCTGGCTCAATCGCCAGGCGAAGCAGGCCGGCGACCGCACCGTCCTCCCCTCCGATGCCGCCTACGGCGAGGCCATGCAGGGCGCCGCCCAAGAGTGGTTTGACCTCCAAGTCGAAAGGCTCCGCTGATGTCCAAAGGTTTCTCCGTCCTCCGCGATCTCCAGGAAGCCATCACCGGCCGCCTCCAAGGCTGCGCCGGCCTGAACGGCATCGCCATCTACGACCGCCGCACCGGCGAGATCGAGAACGCGATCAAGCTCCAGCTCGCGAGCCTCGGCATCACGATCTTCGTCTCGCCCGTCCTGCCCAAGGGCTTCTCGGCAAACTACCCGGCGCCGAGCTTCAGCGCGGGCGACTTCACCGTGCGCATCCTGGAGGCGCCGACCACGAACAAGACCGGCCGCGACGCCTACCACGTCGCCGAGCTGGTGATACGCCGACTGCACCACTGGCACCCCGGCGTCGCCGGCGCCGGCCCCGTCACCGTCGACGAAGACCCCCTCGACGACAACTCCGACAAGGCCCGGGTCATCTTCGATCTCCTCTTCCATGTGTCCGGCTCCTTCGAGCCCGGCGCCGACTGATTTTCCGACAAACCCACCTATGAAACCCGCCGCCACCCAACCCACCTCCACGCCGCCGCCTGCTCCGCCGCCGCCGGCTTTCGACGCCACGAAAGCCGTGGCCGTCACCCCCTGCCGCCACGACGCCACCGCGCGCACCGTGGGCTACGTCCAGGGCAACGACCTCTTCAGCGCCACCCGCGATTTCATCGCCACCGCCACGCCCGCCGAGGCCGAGGCCTTCACCGCCAAGGCCAAGCCCGAAACGCCCGCCGCCTCCGCCTGATCTCACTGCTCCTGGTTCCCATTTCCCAACACCCTTCCACCCATGGCCACCGACCGTTCCACCATCATCATCGGGCCCGGCAAGATCGAGCACGACGGCGCGACCTACTTCTCCGAAGACCCCATCGTCGCCACGATCACCAAGCAGTTTTTCGACATCCGAACCGACGCCTTCGGCACCGTGTTGAAGGCGCTGACCGACGTCACCATCGAGGTCACCGCCACCCCGAAGGAGTGGGGCAATCACGCGAAGATGAATCCCTTCCTCTCGATGGCGCACGGCACGCTCATCAACGGAGCGACGGACAAGCCCCTCGTCATCACGCCCATCAACGGCGAGCCGCTCACGGCCGCGGCGGCCGCCGTCATGCGCCCGCCCAGCCTCATCCTCTCCGCGTCCAAGGCCATGCTCGGCTCGATGACGTGGACCTGCGTCCTGGCCAACAACACCGCCTGGACCGCGGCCGGCGCCCGCCTCAGCCACGGCGGCAGCGCGACGGGCGTGGCGCTCACCGGCTTTGACAAGACCAAGGCCGGCCTCTGCACCTGGGAGCCTGTCTGGGGCGTCACCCCCCTCAAGACCGAGGACGGCACCGTCGTCGACTGGAACGTGCAGCT
>CAMLNJ010000650.1 GCA_946481225.1 uncultured Verrucomicrobiota bacterium
GCGGTGGCGCAGTGGTAGACGTAGAGGCCGGGGTTGAGGGCCTTGAAGGTGAACTGCGAGCTGTGGCCCGGAGCGGTGAAGGTCGAGGCCGCGCCGCCGCCGGCGCCGGTGACGGCGTGCAGGTCGATGTTGTGCGGGAGCTTCGAGGAGGGGTGGTTGTTGAGGTGGAACTCGACGACATCGCCCTCGCGGATGCGGATGAAGGAGCCGGGGACGGTGCCGCCGTAGGTCCAGAAGGTGTATTCGGTGCCGTCGGCGATGCGGGCGGTGACTTCCTTTACCTCGAGGTTGACGACGACGCGGGCCGGGCTGCGGCGGGTGATCGCGGGCGGGACGAGGGGCGGGGACGTGAGCACGGCCTGCTCGACGGGCAGCGCGGCGACGTCGGGCGGCAGCGTGACGCGGCCGACGACGGGCGTGAAGCCCTCGGCGGCGCGGGCGGCCGTGAAAGCGGAGATCGCGGCGAGGAGGCCGGCGACGCAGGAGCGGATGTTTCTGGGGGTCATGGGTAGTGGGTTGGCTGGGAAAGGGTGTGGGGAGGACGGGCCCGCGCACGCGGGTCAGTTGCCGGGGGCCGCGGCGCGCACGCGGGCGACATCGTCGGCGACGACGGCGGGTCCCTGGTTGCCCCAGGCCTGGAGCACGTAGGTGAGCACGGCGGCCGCGGCGTCGTCGTCGAGGGGCATGGGCGGCATCGCGCTCTCGTAGTGGACGCCGTTCACGGTCACGGGGCCGACGAGGCCGCGCAGGACGACGCCGATCGCGCGGTCGGGGTCGGCGAGGAGGAAGTCCGACTTGGCTAGCGGAGGGAAGGCGCCGGGGACGCCTTCGCCGTTGGCCTGATGGCACGGGGCGCAGGTTTGGCCGAATAGCGCCTCGCCGCGGGCGATCGGATCGGCGGACGCAAGGGCGGGCGAGGCGGCGGGGGCGGCCTCGGTTTCCTCCTCGGGCGCGGCGGGCGCGCTCGCGAGCGACTCGGCCGGGGCGAGGCTTTTTTTCAGTGCGTAGATGGGCACGGCGGTGAACGCGAGGGCGGCGAGGACGAGCTGCGCGTAGGCGAGCTTCACGGTCAGGGGCATGCGCGGGGGCCGGGGCGTTGTGGAAGTCATGGGCCGAGAATAATCCAAGGCGCCCGCCGCCGCCTTGATGCAGGTCAAGGCGCGGCCGCTTCGTTTGCGTTATCGTGTGGTCCGATGAGCCCACGCACCCTTCTCCCCGCCCAGAACGCGGCCACCCTCGAACTCGCCTCCGCCGCGCAAATGTCGGCCGCCGGCATCGTCAGCCGGACCGTGCTGCAAACGCCCGAGCTGAGGGTCGTCTTGTTCGCCTTCGCCGAGGGGCAGGAGCTGACCGGCCACAGCAGCAAGCGTCGCGCGGTCGTGCAGATTCTTCAGGGCGAATGCGAGTTCCTCTTCAACGGCGTGTGGGTGCGCCTCGGCGCCGGCACGCTGCTGCACCTGCCGCCCGGGCACCCGCACGCCGTTCGCGCCTATGCGGGGCCTTTTTCCATGCTCCTCACGCTCGGGGCCGACATGCCCGCGGCCGACACGCCGACCTTTCACCGCGTCTTTTCCGTTCCCGACACCTATGAGCATTCAACCTGAAACACCTGAAACCTCCACGCCGTCCGCCGCGGCGGACCGCAGTCGCACGCATTTCGACGTGCGCCCGATTTCTTGCCGGCAGAAACATGCTTTGATTTTCCAACGCTGGGCCGTGCTGGAGCCCGGGGAACATTTCGTTCTGGTGAACGATCACGATCCGGTGCCGCTCTACTACCAGTTCGCGGGCCAGTTTCCGGACGCGTTCAAGTGGGAGTATCTGGTGGCCGGGCCGGAGGAATTTCACGTCAGGATAACGCGTCTGAAAGCCACGCCGGGGCCGGCGCGGCGCCCCGATCTGCCGCCGTGGCCGCCGCGCGGGAACCAGTCGCCGGCGGACGCGGGCGAGGCGGGTGTCGCGACGCAAACCCACGGGCAAGACGCCTGTGCGACCACGGAGGTGGATGCGCGCGGGCTGGAGCCGCCGGAGCCGATGCTGCGCATCCTTTCGGCGCTGGAGACGCTCCCGGCCGGAGGCGTGCTGCGCGCGCGCACCGACCGTTTGCCCGTTCATCTGCTTCCCGAGCTGGAAACGCGCGGCGTGCGGCATGAAAGCACCGAGCAACGCGATGGAAGCTGGATCATCACCCTCCGCCGCGATTGAGCCCAAGGCGGCGCCATCCGTTCGTCGCGCGCCCGTCGGGGGCGCGCCCGGCGGCGCGGTGCCGTTGACCGGGGGCGGTCGGCTGCCGCTGGTTTTCATCGTCGGAGGGCTGTGCGCCTTCGGATTGGCGGCGGCGTGGCTGGCGCGCGCGGCCGGAGGCGGATTCCCGCCGTTTTTCCACCCGGAGGTGGTGGCGGTGGCGCACCTCTGGCTGCCGGGCTTCCTGCTGAGCGTGTGCCTCGGCGCGACGTATCAGCTGATGCCGGTGGTGCTCGGCGAGCCGTTGCGCGTGCGGGAAGGCTGGTTGTGGGCGCATGCGGGGCTGCACCTCGCGGGCGTG
>CAMLNJ010000651.1 GCA_946481225.1 uncultured Verrucomicrobiota bacterium
GGATCTCCGAATTCCACGCCGCGATCCGCCGCTCATTCAGATCCACCACCGTCACCTGGATATCCGGCGCTTTCAGCGCGATCATCGACATGGTGGGGCCGCCGACGTAGCCGGCGCCGATACAACAAATTTTTAGATGCGTCGACATGGCAGGCTCGTAACAATTACCAAGGCTTGGGTTATAGCGGTTCAAGTTTTGTCGCAGCAGCCCCGCCCGCCCCCCAGGCGCGAGGGACACACGACCAGGCAGACCGTGGCTACACAAATCTGGCCCTGCGTCGCCGGGGCACGATAGGACTCGAACATCTCGCAAAAGGAAATGAAGAGCCTCGCGAGCCCGCGCACGCTTCGCGTATCATTCTTTGACGGCGCCCGAAGGACTTTCGGCCGTCTCCGATTTGGGTTTGGGGAACCAGCGGGCAAGGTGGACCTTGGCGACGGGGTCGTCGGGAGACTTGCGCAGGATTTCGTTGAGCAACATTCGCGCGTCGTCATTGCGCCCGGCCTCATGCAGGCGAGCGGCGACGCCCACGACGTGCTGGATGCGGGAGCGCTCCGTGGTGAGGTAGGATCGCACCGCGCGCTGGAGCGCCGCGATGTCCTCGCCGCGCGCCTGCAACTCGAGCTCGCCGCGGTCTATGGCCTCGGAGTTTTCGGCGAGCCACCCGGGCCGCGCGGCTCGCAACTCGTGGTAGAGGGCCAAGGCGGTCGCGACGCCCTTGGATTCGGCGACGCGGTCCGCCTCGGAGAAGAAGGCCTTGGCCGAGCCAAAGGCGGCCACCGGCACCGACACCGGGCGGGCCGCCTCCTCCGCGGCGCGCCGGTCGGCGAGTTCCTTGTCGAGCTCGGCCATGGCGTCAGCCAGGTATTTATTTCCAGGATACGTGCCTTGGGCGAAGGTGAGGATCTGGCGCGCGGTGTCGATCCGGCCCGCCTTGCGCAGGGTATCGACGCTCTGGCGATAAGCGGTCATCGTCAGCTGGCGCGAGCGCACGAAGTCGACGAAGCCGGACTGGGAGCCTTCGGACGGATCGGCGGCCGCCGCGATCAGGTATTGGAAAAAGTCGAGCATGCCGGCTCGCGCGGCGGCGCTCGCGGGGAGGACGGCCCGGATATCCGAAATCTGGCGCGACGCCTCGGTCCAGCGGCGGGCGGAGACGAGGACTTGGAGCTTCGTCGCGAGCAGGCGCGGATCGCGGAAGCCCCGCTCGGCGGCGGCGGCGAGAAGAACGTCCAGTTCCTCTCCGCGGCCGATCTCGGCCAGCGACTCGGCCGCGATGATGAAGTTGGCCTCGCCGCCGCCAAACCGGAAAATGTAATCGTCGAGCAGCGCCCTCCCCTCTTTCTCCCGTCCGGCGCGCAGATTCTCGGTCATCGCGAAGACGAGCGGACGAGGATCGGCGGGGGCGTTCACTCGCAGCTTCGACAACACGCGGGCCATGTCCTCCAGGCGACCCGCCTCCCGGTAGGAGCGCGCCAAAAGGCGCAGCGCCTGCGGATCGCCGTGTGAGCGTTCCACCCAGGCCTCGCCAAAGACGACGGCCTCCTCGCCGCGGCCACCTTGCAACATAGCGAGGAGTCTCAGTTCCGAGAGGATGTTGTCCGCCACGACGCCCGTTTCACGCTCGGCGAAAGCGAGGGCTTCGTCGGTGCGTTTCGCGGCGATCAGGGCGCGAAGCCGTTGCTCGATCAGCCAGCGGCGATCAGCGGCCGAATGCCGGGCCGGATCGTGCAAGGGCAGCGCCCGGTCGCAGATAACCAGCACGAGTTCGTAGTCCTCGCCCACGTTGGCCATCTCGATCGAGGTCTGAAGGTAGGAACGGCCGGGCCAGCCGTAATCCAGCCCCTGCAGGAGCGTCTCCTCGGCCTTCGTGCGCAAACGGATGCTGAGAAAAATCTGCGCGAGCTTGAGACGCGCCGTCAGATCGCGCGGGTAGCGCTCCAAGCCAAGACGCAGGTGCATCAAGCCACGGCTCCACTGCTGCGCCTTGATGGCGTCAATAGCGTCCGCGATCAGGGATTTTCCCTGAAGCTCGCGAACCTCGCGCCGCTTCGCGGGGCTGAGCGGATACAGAAGAACGTCGGTGTAGCGGACATAGTTATAGGGCCGCTGCTCCTGTTTCCACCAATAGTCGCCGGCCCCGCCGAAGTAGGCGGCCACTCCCGCGAACAGCCCCCAGAGGAACAGGCCGCGGATGCTGACCGCGAGTCCCTTGCCTCGCCCGCTTTTACGCGCGTAGAGGCCCACGAGGCCGAGATACCAGTCGCCAGGGGTGACGCTCGAGGCGCCCCATTGGAGTTTGATGCGGGAGATGCGGGGCATGCGGGTTGGCCAAGAAGATTTCCGGGAGCAGAAGAAGGGCCGCGTCAGACCGCGGCCGCGGCGGCGGCGGTCCTCACTTTTGCCCCGCGGACGGACTCCGCGATGTTCTCGGGCTGGGTCTCGGGCTCGCCTCGCACTTGGTTGAAGCGCATGGAGACAGTCTTGGAGACGCCGCGTTCCTCCATCGTCACGCCGTAAATCGAATGCGCGGCCGCGAC
>CAMLNJ010000652.1 GCA_946481225.1 uncultured Verrucomicrobiota bacterium
CCGCTCTTCACCGACGCGGCGGGGGTCGCGCGGTTGCGCTATGATCCGGCGAACAGCGCCGAGCTCTCCGTCGGCTTCGCGCGCTCCGGCTATTCGGGTGCGAGCCAGCATTGGGCGACGGTCGCGTCGATCCCTGCCGGCATTACCCTTTCACTCGAGTCCGCGGAGCCGCCGCCCTTGCCCGCCCGTGCGTCGACGGAGCTCAAGCTTTCCGAATTGATCGCGCTGCAAGGGCGGCAACTGGAGGTCTTGGCGGCGCGGGCGGATTTTTCGCCGAAGTTTGCGACGGGCCTGGTCGACACTTGCGGGGAGCTGGCTCGTCGCGGCGCATGTCCGGGCTCCGCCGCGCCGCCGGCCGCCTTGTCGCCGACGGAGTTTGCCGTCGCGCTTGGGGTGGACGAGGTGGCGGTGCGGGCGAAGGAGGACGAGCTCGCGGCGTGCCTGCGGGAGGTGGGCGAGTTGCGGCAAGAGCAAGACGCCGAGGCGGCCGAGGGGGCGGACGCCCTGCGGCGTGCGGTGGAGTTGGCGCGCGAGCCGGGGCGTTCGTCCGGGCTGAAGGTCGAGTCCGAGCCCATGCCCGCGACCGGGGTTGCGAGCAAAGACGGTTTGCCGACAGGGACGAAGGCGCTCGAGGCCGGCCGCCCCGATCTTGGCGCGCGCTTGGCCGCCGCTTTGCAAATCTCCGATATGGGCCGTCGCGACAAGACGCTCGCCGTGATCGCCCTGGAGGCCGCGCAAACGGGGGAGGCGAAGCTCTGCGGCGACGCCGCGCGCCGGATCGCGAGCCGACCCACGAGGGACAAGACGCTGGGCGTGGCCGCGCTTCTGCTCCGCGACCAGGGGCGTCGGGACGAGGCGGTGCGTCTCGCCCGCACGATCAGGGAGACACGAATGCGCGATCAGGTTTTGCAGGCGCTGGCGCTTCCCCCGGCTTCGGCTGGAGCCGGTGCGCAGGGGCGTCAAGAGCCTGCCGAGACGCCGAGCCCCGCCACGCCGTGAATGATCCCATGAACAAGCCTCGTCGTCTGCTTTTGTTGATCGTCGCCGCGCCGCTGCTTCTGGCGCTGGCGGCGGGGGCTAGGCTGCTGGCGCACCGTCAACCGCCGGAGCCGCGTCCGGTGACGCTGATCGTCGTCGGAGCCGAGGGCGAAGGGTTCGTCGCCAGCTACACCGCCGATGGCGTCGAGCACCGGCTGAGCGCCGTCGCTCCGGCCCGGATTGAAACGCGAATCGGCGAGAGCATCGCCTACGAGGTCGCGCGCGAAGGCGGGGAGCCGGAGTTTCGCGTGACGCTCGAGGTGGCGGGCGTGAAGCGCGTTTCTTCCGTGAGCCAGCAAGGCGGGCCGGTCCGCGGCGGCCACCGTTTCACCGATGAAAGCGATGCCGCCTGGGGCGGATGACGCGCGATTTTTCCCCTGCCTGCACACTCCACACCCACACTTCCCATGAACACCTCCGCTTCCGATCTGCTCCCCGTGCTCCCGCGCCCCGACGGCAACGACAAACTCTGGGCCATCCTCTGCCATCTCTCCGGCTTTCTCAGCGTGCCGCTTTTGCTGCCGCTGATCGTCTACCTAGTGATGAAGGAGGAGTCGGTTTTCGTGCGCGACCACGCGCGCGAGGCGCTCAACTTTCACCTTTCGCTGTTCTTCTACGCGCTGGTCTGCGTGCCGCTGACGATGATCCTGATCGGCATCCCGATCCTGATCGGCCTCGGCATCTTTTCCTTCGTGGTGGCGATCCTCGCCGCGATCAAGGTCTCCGACGGCGTGGCGTATCGTTATCCGCTCTGCATCCGGCTGATCAAGTGATGCCATTTCGCATCCAACGTATAAAAACGGCGGCGTTGTAGGAAGTAGGCCCGACCGTGCCGTTGGTCGGGCTGCCAGGCCAACGGCCTGGCCTACACGGCAGCCTTCCTGGATCTAGAACCGGCGATAGCCGCGACTCATCTCGTGCAAGCTGCTGAACATCCCTGATCGCGTCGGCCGCTTGACGCACCTTCCATGTGCGCCTTCGGGTTGCCGCGATCACCTCCGGTGTTGCGGCCGGCGGGCGGGCTTGCGCTCATCACAGCGCTTCAAACGCCCGCCCCCGCTTCCGCATGAACTACGACCTCGCCGCCTTCGCCGCCGAATTTCCCTGGTTTTTCCCGTTCTGCGCGGCGGTGTTCGGAGCTATCGTCGGCAGCTTTCTCAACGTCGTCATCTACCGGCTGCCGCTGGAAAAATCTATCGTCACGCCCGGTTCGCACTGCGCCTGTGGAAAACCCATCGCGTGGTTCGACAACATTCCGGTGCTTTCCTGGTTCATCCTCCGAGGCAAGGCGCGCTGCTGCGGGCGGCCCTATTCGTTTCGCTATCCCTTCGTCGAGATGCTGACCGCCGGGCTCTTCCTCGCCTGCGCGCTGCAATTTTCCCCGGCCAAGGCGCTGCTCGGCATGGTGTTTTTGTCCTGTCTCGTCTGCGCGACCTTCATCGATCTCGACCACATGATCATCCCGGATCCGTTCACGATCTGGCTGGCGGTTTTCGGCGTCG
>CAMLNJ010000653.1 GCA_946481225.1 uncultured Verrucomicrobiota bacterium
GTCGGAGAGCGCGGCGAGCGGCTTGAGGAGCGTGGCGTCGCCGTTCTCCGCGTAGAGGTCGGCGACGCCGGCGTAGAGATAGTTGGCGCGGACGGCGTGGCCGACGGCCTCGGTGCTCTCGCGGAAGGGCGTGCGGTCCTGGTTGTGATCGGAGCCGACGGCGGCAGGCACGAGGCTGCGGATCTCGATGAGCTGCCTGGCGAGCTCGAGGTAACGCGGCTCGCGCGTGACGCGGTAGAGCTCCACCACGCCCATGTAGTGCGAGGGGCAGATGGCGTTGCGCGCGAGCTCCTCCGGGCGCTCCTTGCAAAGCCGGTCGATGTAGTCGGCGGCCTTGCGGGCGCAATCGAGCAGGTCGGTCTTCCCGGTGACGCGGTAGTGGATACAGGCCGTCGTGATCAGATGGCCCATGTTGTAGGTCTCGAAGTGTTCGCGGTCCTCGAACTCCTTCGCGACGGCGCCGGTCTGTCCGCGGCGCTGGGGGACGATCTTCTGGGTATGCAGGTATCCGTCCTCGCGCTGGGCCTTCGCGATCACCGGGATGATCTCGTCGATCTGCTTCAGGAGGGCGGGATCGCGATCGACGGCGTAGAGCTGCACGAGGGCCTCGAACCACTTGAGGAAATCGCCGTCGTTGAAGGGCGGGCCGTGAGGCTTGCCGTCGCCGCGTCCCTCGCCGAGGCCGGCGGCCATGAGAAAGTTGTCCCACGCGTGGCTTTCGTGCGGATCGGAAAAGATCGTCCACATGTGCGGCACCATCACCTCGCGGGCGACGTCGAAGCGCTCGCCGAGCAGGCCGCCGTCCCAGCGCACGTCGGCGAGGTCGGGCATATACATGAGCGCGTGCGGCGAGCGGGTCGTGTCGATCAGCGATTTCTCGCCCGCCACGGCGAGGGGAGCGCCGATGGCGAATGCGAGGGCGAGGACGACGGACGACGAGCGGGGCAAATGCATCATCTGGGGATGAGTTGGGGAAAGTTACGCGGAGTAAACCACCTGACGAACGGCGCGTCGCCATCCCTCGGTCAAGCGATCCACGGCGGCCATCTCGAGCCGCGGCGAATATAGGATCTCCTCCCGCGGCCGCGCGGCCAAGGCCTCGATAGTGGGGGCGACGCCGAGCCCGAGCTGCGCGGCGAGCACGGCCCCGAGGGGCGAGCAGTCGGGCATGGTGGCCACGCGAAGCTCGGCCACGCAGAGGTCGGCGCAGAGTTGCATGAGGAAGGCGCTCGCGGTCGGTCCGCCGTCGCCGTGCAGGGAAAGCAAAGGAACCCCGGCCTCGGCGCGCATCGTTTCCAGCGCGTCGCGCACCTGGAAGGCGATGGATTCGAAGGCCGCGCGCGCGACATGGCGCCGGTCGCTGTGGCTGGAGAGGCCGAGAATCGCGGCGCGCGCGTCCGGCCGCCAGTGCGGAAGCCCCAGACCGGTGAAAGCGGGGACGAGGTGGACCCCGCCGTTGTCGGGCGACGAAAGCGCAAGCTGCTCCAAGGCGGGCACGTCGGCGGCAAGGCCCAGCTGATCGCGGAGCCAGGTGAGCGTCGAAGCCGAGGAGATGATGATGCCCTCGAAAGCGTAGGCCGGACGGCCGGCATGCGACCACGCGAGGGCGGTGAGCACGCCCTGCGTGGAGAAACGCGGAGTGGCGCCGATATTGAGCAGGATGGAGGAGCCGGTGCCGAAGGTCACCTTGGCCGCGCCGGGCGCGAAACAGCGCTGGGCAAAAAGGGAGGCCTGCGAATCGCCCATGACGCCGCGAATGGGAAGCGGCTTGGCTAGCGCGCCGTCGAGCGTGGTTTCGCCGAAGGCGGCCGAACTGTCGCGCACCTCGGGCAGGGCGCGCGCGGGCACTTCCCACAGGGCGCAGAGCTCGTCGTCCCAGGCCATGCGCCGGATGTGAAAAAGAAGCGTGCGCGAGGCGTTGGTGGAATCGGTGGCGAAGACGCGGCCGCGCGTAAGCCGATGGACGAGGTAGGCGTCGATGGTGCCGACGAGCGCGGAGCCGTCGGCGAGCTTGCCGAGCAGACCGGGCACGTTGCGCACGAGCCACTGGAGTTTCGAACCCGAGAAATAGGCGTCGAGCTTGAGACCGGTCTTCGCGTGGACGAGCGGCTCGAGGCCGGACGCGGCGTGAGCCGAGCAGAACTCGTCGCCGCGGCGACATTGCCAAACGAGCGCGTGACAGAGGGGCCGACCGGTGCCGCGCTCGAAGACGACGATCGTCTCGCGCTGGTTGGTGATCGAGAGGGAGGCGATCTCGCCGATGCGCGGAGACTGCCGCGCCAGCAAGGTGCGGAGGACAGCGAGGGAGTTTTGCCAGATCTCCTCGGCGTCGTGCTCGACCCAGCCCGGCCGCGAATAGAGCTGGCGATGCTCGCGCGACTCGCGATCAAGCGAGCGCCCGTCGGCGTCGAAGAGCAGGGCCTTCGTCGCGGAAGTGCTTTGATCGAGAGCGAGGAAGAGCATGGGAGGAACGGTCGAGGCCGGCGAACAGGCGGGGGCGGAGGTGACCGGATAAAATCAACGGGCGAGAAGG
>CAMLNJ010000654.1 GCA_946481225.1 uncultured Verrucomicrobiota bacterium
GATGTCGGCTACCGGCGTTTTACCGTAGTCGAGCGCGAGATCGATGAGACCCCGATCATTCGGTTCGTCGGGAGAGTCGCAGGGGTTTGGCTCGGCGCCGCGAAGCAGGAGCAGTTCGACCATCTCCGGCAGGCCGCGCTCGACGGCTCCGTGCAAGGGGGTGGCGCCGCGTTCGTCGCGGGCGGCGATATCCGCGCCGTGCGCGAGCAGGTGTTCGACGACGCCGAGGAAGCGGGGATTGCCGCGCAATTCCTCGGCGAAATCCGGATCGGTGAGATCCAGATCGATGCCGCGCTCCTTGAGATCGTGGACAAGCCGGGCGGGCTCGGCGAAGCAGTCGAGCGCGGCGAGGATGGCGTCGCGTTTTTGCGACGGAGAGAGCGTGTCGAGGGGCCCGAGATCGGCGGGGAGCGCGTCGCTTTTGGTTTTCAGGATCTCGGTGAGCGCCAGGACCGTGTCGGGCTGGAGTTTGACGCGCCGGTTTCGGCGAAACGGGTCGCCGCGATCTTTGTCCGGGTCCATCAAATCGCAGATGCCGCCGTGGGCGGCGGCGAAATGGAGCGGGGTTTCGCCGAAGCGAGTGCGGGCGTTGATCTCGGCGCCGGCGTCGAGCAGCAGGCGGATCGCCGCGAGGTCGCCTTCCTCGGCGGCGGCGTGGAGCGCGGTGCGTCCGGCCTTTGTGCGGGCGGAGAGGCGGGATGGATCGGCGATCAACTCCCGAAGGCGGGCGTGATCGCGGGTTCGGACGGCGTGGACGAGGTGCGTCGCGGCGTTTTGCATGGCGATTTTTTTTTGGGGGCGAAGCGCCAAAAAGAAACGAACGCGGTTCGCGGCGGGGGTGGGCACGCGAGGGAAGCGATCGGCGCGGCGGCAGGCAAGTCGGGTGCGCGGCGGCGCTGCGTGTTTTCCGGGGCGTTGACCGGCGCGGGACCTGCATGCACGGTCGTCACCAATGTCCGACGCCAAAGCCCCTTCCATTCTGGTTATCGATGATGACGCCGAGGTCCGCTACTCGCTCGGCCGCGTGCTTTCCTCCAAGAAATATCAGGTGAGCGAGGCGCCCAGCGGAGAGGCCGGCGTGGCGACGGTGAAAAAGGGCCCGGCTCCCGACCTCGTCTTTCTCGACGTCCGAATGGGCGGCATGAGCGGGATCGAGGCTTTGCAGCACATTCGCGCGGCGAATCCGAAGCAGCTGGTCATTCTCATGACGGCCTTCGGCACGGCCCAGACCGCGATCGAGGCGATGAAGTATGGCGCCTTCGACTACATCATGAAGCCCTTCGATCCGGCGAAGGTGCTCATGCTTGCCGAAAACGCGCTGAAGGCCCACGCGGACATGCGTTCGGCGGGCGACTACAAGCCCACTATCAACGCGGACGATTATCGCGAGGGCATCGTGGGCGCCTCCCCGGTGATGCAGGATGTTTTCAAGATCATCGGCCAGGTGACGGCGAGCGATGTGACGGTGATGATCACCGGTGAAAGCGGCACCGGCAAGGAACTGGTGGCGCGCTCGATCTGGAAGCACTCGCATCGCGCGAAGGGGAATTTTATCGCGGTCAACTGCGCGGCGATTCCGGACAATCTGATCGAGAGCGAACTGTTTGGCCACGAGAAGGGCTCGTTTACCGGCGCGACGAATCAGCGCATCGGCAAATTCGAACTCTGCGACCGCGGCACCATCTTTCTCGACGAGATCGGCGACATGGCGCTCGCGACGCAGACGAAGATTTTGCGCGTGCTCCAGCAGGGCGAGATCCAGCGCGTGGGCGGCACCGACACGATCAAAGTGGACGTGCGTATCATCGCCGCGACGAACAAGGACCTCGAGGCGATGGTGAAGGCGAAGACCTTCCGCGAGGATCTTTACTACCGGCTGAATGTCGTGCGCATCAAGATGCCGCCGCTGCGCGAGCGCCGCGAAGACATCCCGCAGATCGTGGATTTTTGCCTGCAGAATCTCGTGAAGCAGAAAAAGGCGCGGGTGGCGAAAGTCTCGCCCGAGGCGATGGCGATGCTCGCGCGTTACGAATGGCCGGGCAACGTGCGCGAGCTGGAAAATCTCGTCTATCGCGCGGCGGTAATCGCCCAGGGAGATGCGATTCTGGTGAAGGATCTGCCGCCGGAGGTGCTTGCGAGCGCGGGGAACCCGAATCCGCTCGTGCTTTCCGCTCCGGTGCAGACGCACGCGACTGAGCCGGCGCCGGCCGCCGCACCGCTGAATTTGACGCTGCCGCCGATCGGACTGGCGCCGGTGGGCGCAGGGTCCGCCGCTCCGTTGCCGGTGGCGCCCGCGCCTGTCGCGGCCGCCGCCGAGCTCACGGTTTCGCAGGCGTTGGATTTTCTCCACACCGAGTTGAGCAAGGAGCCGGAGCCGCTTCTGGAGCGACTGGAGCGCGAGATGATTGTGCGGACCTTGCGGGAATTGGACGGGAATCTCGCACGAACCTCCGAACGACTCGGGATGACGCGCGCCACGCTGCGCAAGCGGGTCGAAGAACTCGGGCTGCACCAGGGTTGACCGAGAGCG
>CAMLNJ010000655.1 GCA_946481225.1 uncultured Verrucomicrobiota bacterium
GGGCGCGGGCGAACTCGCCGGCCACGCCAGCGCGGTGCCCAACAAGCCCGCCAGCTTCCGCGGCCCCCTCCGCGAAACCTGGCAAGGCCGCTGCCTCGCCATCCTCCGCCCCACCGCGGGCGGCCAGCCTGGCAAGATCATGCTCAAGGCCGAGGCTTCCGGACTCGATTCCGAGACGGTCACTGTTCGCACCATCGACTAAATCACCCGTCGGGCGCCGTGCGTAACTCCACGGCGCCCCTCCGTCCGGTTCGACATCAGGCGGGCTTGGCGTTCTCTGCCTTCAGGATGACCATGCCCCACGCGTCACCGCCCCCTGACGTCCTGGCTTTGCTCAACGCCGTTGCCGGCGGCGAAGGTGTCGCCGCCGGGCAGGTCCTGCCGCTCGTCTATGAGGATCTGCGCGGCCTGGCCGCCGCGCGCATGGCGAGCCAGTCGGCCGGGCACACCTTGCAACCCACCGCGCTGGTGCACGAAGCCTGGCTCCGCGTCGCCGGCTCGGGCGACAAACGCTGGCGGGACCGGGCGCACTTTTTCCGGGTCGCCGCGCTGGCGATGCGGCACATTCTCGTGGAGCGCGCCCGCCGGAAATCCCGCGAGAAGCGTGGAGGGAATCCCACCCGGGTCTTCCTGGACGAATCCATGCTCCTGAGCGCTCCGCCCGAGGAGCGGATTCTCCTCGTGGACGAGGCGCTGGAGCGACTCGAACAACTGGACCCCGCCGCGGCCCGGCTCGTCACTCTGAAGTTCTTCGGCAACTACACGACGCCGGAGATCGCGCAGATCCTCGAAACCTCCGAACGCGGCGTCGAACGGCAGTGGACCCATGCCCGCGCCCGGTTGATGGGCCTGATCCGCGAAGCGAAATGAACGACGAGGACACGGAGATCGAGCAGGCGCTTCTCGACGCCGCGCTGGGCCTGGCCGACCCCGCCCGGCGAAGCCGCTTTCTCGATCGCGTCTGCGCCGGAGACCCGGCCCTGCGCGCCAGGCTGGATCGGTTGCTCGAGGACGACGCGCGCGCCGAGACCTTCTTCGCATTCCCCCACTCCGAGGAACCCGTCGGTGATGCGACCGCTTCCGCGAGCCAGGTCCCGGAGCGCGAGGCGCCGGACGAGGACGCCTCCGAGCCTCGCCGGATAGGACGCTACCGGATCGCGCGCCGGCTCGGCGAAGGCGGTTGCGGCGTCGTGTATCTCGCGGAACAAGACGAGCCGGTGCGGCGCCAGGTGGCGCTCAAGATCATCCGCCGCGGGATGGACACCGAGCGGGTCATCGCCCGCTTTGCCTTGGAACGGCAGGCTCTCGCGCTGATGAACCACCCGAACATCGCGCGGGTGCTCGACGCGGGGGCGACGGAGGCGGGCCGCCCCTTCTTCGTTATGGAACTCGTCGAGGGCGAGCGCATCACGGAGTTCTGCGACGGCCGCCGGCTTCCGCTGCGCGAACGCCTCGAACTCTTCATCCGCGTGTGCCACGCGGTGCAGCACGCGCACCAGAAGGGCATCATCCATCGCGACCTTAAACCGTCGAACGTGCTCGTCTCCTTGGAAGAGGGCGCGGCGGTTCCGAAGGTGATCGACTTCGGAGTCGCGAAAGCGATCTCCGGGCCGGACGCCCGCGAGGGCGGGACGCTCGCCGCGGAGCAGTTCATCGGCACCCCCGCTTATATGAGCCCGGAGCAGGCCGAGCCGGGCCGTCTCGACGTGGACACCCGCTCCGACGTCTACAGCCTCGGCGCGCTTCTCTACGAGCTGCTGACCGGCCGGCCGCCCTTCGACACGAAAAGTCTCCTCGCCGCCGGCCTTGACGAATTGAGGCGAACCTTGCGCGAAGTGGAGCCGCCCCGCCCCTCCGCGCTGGTGCGGCATCTCTCGCCCGACGCCCGGTCCGCGCTCGCTGTTCGCCTCGGCTGCCCGCCTTCGGCGCTGCTCGCGGCCCTCCGTCGCGATCTCGACTGGATCGTGCTTCGCTGCCTGGCCAAAGACCGCCAGAGACGCTACGCCACCGTGCAAGGCCTTGCGATGGATTTGGAACGGCACCTCGGAAACGAGGCGGTCGTCGCGCGCCCGCCCGGCGGTTTCTACCGCGCGGGAAAAGTGCTGCGCCGCCACCGCGCAGCCTTCGCCGCCGGCGGCGCCATCCTCGCGACTCTCGCCGGCGGCTTCGGCGTCTCGACCTCGCTTTACCTGCGCGAGCGGGCGGCGGTGCGCGAGCAAACCCGTTTGCGCGCCGAGGCGGAGGACACCGAAAAAATCACCCGGGCCGTCTATTTCGTCCGCGACAACAAGCTCGAGGAGGCCAACGCCATCCTGGCCACCTTGCAGAGCGACCCCGAGCGCCCCTCCTTCGAGGGGGGCGCCGCCTACCGCGCGGTCGGAGACTGGCTCGCCACCGGCAAACGCTGGTCGGAGGTCGCGCGACGCTTCGCCGTGGTGCAACGCGTCGGCGCCCTCGACTCGTGGGACTCGGTCACGCGCGATCACCAATCCTACGGCGCCGCGCTTTTGATGTGCGGCGAC
>CAMLNJ010000656.1 GCA_946481225.1 uncultured Verrucomicrobiota bacterium
AGATCGAGAAGACCGGCGAATACCTCCGCGGCATGATGCCCTGGATGCCGAAGCGTGACATCTCCGGCGTCGCCGGCGCCTACGCGGGCTAAGTCCGCCGCGTCGTAGGGGCGTGCCTCGCGCGCGCCCGGGCGTGGTCAAGCCACGCCTCTACGGCCCGAATCTCGGGCGCCGACCTTTCCGGGCGGCGCCCGTTTTATTTTTCTGACGTTTCACGTTTCTTATTCGCCGTGCCCAAACTCATCCTCGCCACCCGCAAGAGCCCGCTCGCGCTCGCCCAGACCGAGCAGGTCGCCGCGCATCTGCGCGCCACGCTTGGCTGCGAGACCGAGCTGCTGAAGATCGTCACCACCGGCGACCAGCGCACCGAGTGGTCGCTTGAGAAACAGGGCGGCAAGGGACTCTTCACGAAGGAACTCGAAGAGGCCCTCCTCCGGGGCGACGCCGACGTCGCCGTGCATAGTTGCAAAGACCTTCCCGGCGACCTTCCCGCCGGCCTTGTCGTCGCCGGCTATTTGCCGCGCGAAGATCCGCGCGACATTCTCGTGCTGCGCGACGGCGTGGAAACGCCCGCGCTCATCGCCACGAGCAGCCCGCGCCGCCGGCTTCAGCTCGGCATGCTTTTCCCGGACGCTCAGTTCACCGAGATCCGCGGCAACGTGGACACCCGCCTCCGCAAGATCGGGCAGGACAAGGTCGCCGACGCCACCGTGCTCGCCGCCGCCGGCCTGCGCCGCCTCGGCATCGGCGGCTGGCAGGGCGTGGGTTTTCACGCGCTGGGACCGGAGCACATGGTGCCCGCGGTCGGCCAGGCGGCGATCGCGCTCCAGACGCGCGATGCCGACGCGGCGCGCATCGGCGCCGTGCTCGACAAGCGCACCGGCCGCGCCGTCACGCTCGAGCGGGCCTTTCAGCGACTCTTGGGCGGCGGTTGTCAGACCGCTTTCGCCGCGCACGTCACGGCCGATACGCTCTGGTTTTATCACCACGAGATCGGCCTGCGCAGTCTGCCGCTAAGCGACGCCGAGATCGACGCGCCCGAGCAGACCGCCCGCGCGATGCTGAAGCACTTCGGGTTTCAGATTTGAACCACGGAGGACACGGAGCGCACGGAGGAGTCGGAAAGAGAGGTGGTCGCTTGATCCGCTTTCTCCCTCTCCGTGCCCTCCGTGATCTCCGTGGTTCAAATGATAGGAGTGGCGATGTGTGCTAAAATTCTAGCATAGCGGGCTTGATGTTTTGCGGAGGTGTGTGCTAAGAAATTAGCATGCCTCCGAAAACCATTCAGGATCCCGATGATCTGAGCCGCCGCGAGCGCCAGATCATGGATGTCGTTTACGCGCGCGGCGAAGCCACCGCGGCCGAGATTCAGGAAGCCTTGCCGGACGCGCCCGGCTACTCCGCGGTTCGGGCCTTGCTGCGTATTCTCGAAGACAAGGGCGCGCTGAAGCACCGCGAAGACGGGCCGCGTTATGTGTATCTGCCGACCCAGCCGGCGGAGCAGGCGCGGCAGTCGGCGCTCAAGCGGGTGGTGGGGGCGTTCTTCGCCGGCTCGCTCGCGAGCGCGGTCGCTTCGCTCGTGGATGCGGAGGGCGGCAAGCTCGACCCCGAGGAGCTGAAGCGGCTCGAGGCCATCATCAAGAAGGCGAAATCCAAATAACGCGCGCCGGCTTCGCACCCCATGAACCTTTCGAGTTACCTCCCCCTGCTGGTCGATCTGATGCTCAAGAGCGCCGGTTTGCTCGGCGTGGCGCTGCTGGCCGCGCGGTTCGCGCGTTCGACTTCGGCGGCGAACCGTCACCTCATCTGGCTGGCGGCTTTCGGTGTGCTGCTGGCGTTGCCTTTCACCACCGCGCGGTTGTCGAGCGCGATCAGCCGCGCCGAGGGTGTGCCGACCGTTGTCGTGTTGAATCTACCGGCGAGAACATCGGCGCCTCTCCGGGCGGCCCCGGTGGTGGCGGCCAAGACGGAACCTGTCGCGACCGGGTTTCGGGCGACGGCGGACCGGCTTCTCGGCCAGTGGCGCGAGGGCCTCGTGGCGCTGTGGCTCGGCGGAGCGGGGCTGTTGCTGGCTCGACGAATGTTTGGCGCGGCGCGCTTGCACCTCCTCAAACGGCGGAGCGAAGTCGTGGACGACGCGCTGATCGAAACGTGGGCTGCGCGGATCGCTCGTGACAATGGTCTCGCTCGTTCGCCCGAGCTGCGGATTTCGACCGCGTTCCCGGTGGCGATCACGTGGGGAACCTGGCGCCCGGTGGTGATGCTGCCGGTCGGCGCGCGCGATTGGAGCGACGCGCGGATCGAGTTGGTGCTTCGCCACGAGCTGGCGCATGTGGCGCGGCGGGATTGTCTGGCGCGTCTGCTCAGCCAAGTGGCGTGTTCACTGCATTGGCCGAATCCGCTGGTGTGGCTTGCCGCGCGGCACTTGCGGCTGGCGCAGGAGCAAGCCTGCGACGACCAGGTGCTGGCGGCGGGCGCGGAGGCGCCGGCTTATGCGGCGGAGCTGCTGGCCGCGG
>CAMLNJ010000657.1 GCA_946481225.1 uncultured Verrucomicrobiota bacterium
GGATTTGGCGAACCACTTCTGCGCGGTGAGGAAGAGCTGCTCGAAATGGTCGCCCTGGCGCTTGTCCACGACGTAGAGCGAGGCGTCGGCCTTGAAGCGCTCCGATCGATACAGGATGGTGGCGAGGTCGGTGGAGGCGTAGTTGGCGGCGCCGTCGGCCTTGCGGACGATGAATGGGTTCGGGCGCTCGGCGTTGCGCGAGAAGCGCGGGTTTTCGTCGTGGAAAACCACGAGCGCGCCCTGGCTCTCCTCGGCGACGCCGCAGGCCTGGAGCTCTTCGTAGACGCGCGAGACCTTGTCGTTGTAAAAGCTTTCGCCGAGCGTATGGTCGAAGTGGATACCGAGGAGGTCGTAGATCTTTTGGAACGCGTCCACGGATACCTCGGTGATGCGGCGCCAGATGGCGGTGTTCTCGGCGTCGCCGGTCTGGAGCTTCACGAGCTCGGCGCGCGAGGCGTCGAGCACGGCGGGATCGGCGTCGGCGGCCGTGTTGCCGACCTTGTAGAGGCGCTCGAATTCCTCGAGCGGGGCGGCGGCGAGAGCGGCTTCGAGGGCGGCGCGGTCGGTGGCGAGGGCCTGCTTGTAGGCCCAGATGATCTTGCCGAAGGAGGTGCCCCAGTCGCCGATGTGGTTGTCGCGGATGACGCTCGCGCCGCCGAAGGCGGCGATGCGGGCGACGGCCTCGCCGATGACGGCGGAGCGCAGGTGGCCGACGTGCATCTGCTTCGCGGTGTTGGGCGAGGAGTAATCGACGACCCATGTCTGGCCCGAGATCGGGCTGCCGCCGGCCGCGGCGGCGCGGAGGGCCTCGGGTGTGGCGTGGGCGGCCAGCCAGGCTTCAAGCGCGGCGGGTTTGAGGGTGAAGTTGATGAAGCCCGGGCCGGCGATCGCCACGTCGGCGAGGTCGGTGATCTCGGCCGGCAGGGCCGCCACGAGCGCTTGCGCGGCGGCGCGGGGATTTTGTTTCGTCTGTTTCGCGAAGGCCAGGATGCCGTTGGCCTGGTAGTCGCCGTGCTGGGCCGCGGCCACGCGCACGTCGGGCGCGAAGAGGGACGGGTCAAACCCGGCGGTGACGGCGGCTTGCCGAAGACCGGCGTCGAGGGCGGCGGCGAGATGGAAACGTGCGGACATCCGCCGAATCAACCGCGCGCGCGACCTGTCGCGCAAGCCCTTGTTATCGGCTCGACTTTTGCCGTGTTTCTATTCCGCTTGGCCGCTTCCGGCCACCCGGCCCCTCCCCATTTTTTACAACCACATGTCGAAACGCAACATCCCGCAACGCCGATTCATCAAGCCCTCCTTCACTTCACTGATCGAGAAAAAGCGTGACGGCCAAGAATTTACGCAGGAAGAAATCCGCTTCATCATCGATAGCACGCTGGATGGCGATATGCCTCAGCACCAGCTCGCGGCCTTGTTGATGGCCATTTACTTCCAGCAAATGTCGGCTCAAGAGACCGCCATCTTGACCGAGGAGATGATGCTTTCCGGCGAGGTGATCGACCTCTCGCATATCGCGAAGCCGAAGATCGACAAATACTCCACAGGCGGGGTGGGCGACAAGACCGCCCTTGTTCTCGTTCCGCTCGCGATGGCCAGCGGCGTCGTGGTGCCGATGATGTGCGGCCCGGAGCATGACTACATCATCAGCGTGCTCGACAAGCTTTCCTCGATCCCGGGATTCAAGAGCCACCTCTCGATCGAGCACTTTTCCAACCAGCTCGCCAAGATCAACGGCGCCATCTGCGCCCAGACCGAGGATCTTGCTCCCGCGGACGCCAAGTTCCTCGAGATCCGCAAGGAGACCGGCACCATCCCCAGCCTTCCGCTCATCACGGGCAGCGTGCTTTCCAAGAAGCTCGCCGAGGGCAGCGAGGGTCTCGTGATCGACGTGAAGTGGGGCAACGGCTCTTTCATCAAGGATCTCGAGCAGGCCAAGCAGCTCGCCCGCGCGATGACCCGCGTCGGCCGCTCCATGAAGCGCCGCTGCGTCGCGCTCGTGACCGACATGAACCAGCCGCTCGGCGACAGCGTCGGGACCGGCCTCGAGATCAAGGAAGCCATCACCCTCCTCAAGGGCGGCGGCCCCGAGGACATGAAGGAGCTCGTGCTCAAGCTCGGCATGGAGATCGTGCGCCTCGCCGGAGTCGCGGGCTCCACTCTTTCCGCGAAGCAAACGGTGGAGCGCCATCTCACCGACGGCACCGCCCTTGAGAAACTCAAGGAACTCGTGAAGGCCCAGGGCGGCGACCCCTCTTATATCGACGATCCGGAGAAGTTTCCGAAGGCGAAATACATCCGCAAGCTGCCTGCCCCCAAGCGCGGCTACGTCCATACCATTGACGCTTCCAAGATCGCGCTCGGTGTGCATCTCCTCGGCGGCGGAAAGGCCAAGAACGGCGAGAAGATCGACTACGCGGTCGGCGTTTCCGAGATCAAGAAGGTCGGCACCCAGGTGAAGCAGGGCGAGCCGCTGATGATGATCCACTACAACGACGAGGCGAAGCTCGAGC
>CAMLNJ010000658.1 GCA_946481225.1 uncultured Verrucomicrobiota bacterium
TCGACGCCATCGCCCAGTCCGCCGGCGGCGGCATCCCCGGCCAGCTCCTCGTCTGCAAGGTCTTCCTCCAGATCCCCGCCGACCAGCTCAAGGCCTCCGGCATCGAATCCGTCTCCTCGGTCGGCCCCGACTTCATCCTCAAGGACTCGCGCCTCCGCGACACCCTCCTCAAGACCGCGCGCACCCACGCCTCCATCGATCTCGCGCCGTTCTTCGCCTCCTGAACCCGCCCCGCCCCAAGACCCCCCAAAACCCATGCACTTCGTCCTTCTTACCACCGGACATGGCAGGGCGCTTTCCGTCCAGCACCTCCGCCACGGCCTCCACCCCAAGCCGGGCACGGACTTCGTCGACCTCCTCGTCCTCGACGCCCGTCACATGTCGCCCGCCACCCTCTCCGCCGCCACGCGCAACGTGGAGGAAATCCGCGCCCGCCACGGGCTCCGCCACGGCGTCCTTCTCTGCAGCCAGCCCACGCTCTCCCTCATCGTCGCCTCGATTCGTTGCGGCCTGCGCGACATCATCACCCAGCACATCGGCGCCGCCCATCTCCGGCAGCTCCTCCGCGCCGCCATCCCCTCCCTCGGCCGCCGGGAATATCGCGAAATGGCCGCCCTGCTCCGCACCTTCAGCGGCATCTCCTCGGGCGATAAAAATTCGGCGCTCGTCGGCCGCCGCGCGGAAGAGCTCGACCGCCGCGCCGCCGCGCTGACCGAGCAGGAAAAAGCCCTCGCCTTGGAAAAAGACCGCCTCGCCCGCGCCGAGCAGGATATCCGTGAACGCACCCGCCGCCTCGACCGGCAGATCGCCCGCCTGCAAAACGACGCCGACATCGCCCCCGGCCACACCAACGCCCCCTTCCCCGTCGCAGGCGGCACCGCCTCGCCCCTTCCCGACCACGTCGCCATGTCCCGCCGCCTCGAACAGCGCGCCATGGAACTCGACGTCCGGGAAAAGCTCCTCGACGAGGTTCAAAAGCTCCTGCTCTCCACCCCCGAGGGCAAGATGATGAGCCAACAGCTCCAACTCGCCACGCCGCCCCCGACCCGCGTCCGCGGCCTGGCCGGAGCCGCGGCCTGATTTTTCAGACTACGGGCACAAGGATTGTGTAGCCACGGGCGTGTCGCCCGTGCGTCTGGCTGGCGCCGCAACCAGCGCGCGTCCCCGCGCGTCCCTCACACCGCCGCCTCGGTCAACGCGTGCGCCCGCGCCAGCGCCGCCAGCGGATCGCCCGCTGGCAGAAACTCGTGCGCCACATACCCGGCGAAGCCCGTCCGCCGAATCACGCCGAGAATCGCCGCATAGTTCAACTCCTGGCCCGCGCACGCCCTGCCCGCCGTTCCTCCCTCGCCCGCGAACTCGCCCCGCCCCGGATTCCCCGCCGTGTGGTAATGCGCGAACCAGCGATGCTCCGCCGCGATCGTGCGCATCACGTCGCCCTCCATGATCTGCATGTGGTAGATATCGTAGAGCAGCCGCACCGCGGGCGAGTTCACCTGCCCGCACAGCCGCACGCCCCACGCGCTGCGATCCGCCATGTAGCCGGGATGATCGACCCGGCTGTTGAGCAACTCCACCGCGAGCGTCACGCCCGCGGACTCCGCCCGGCGCGCCACCCGCGCCAGCGTCTCCGCCGTCGCCGCGAGCCCGCTCTCGTCATCCACGCCCGGACCTCGATTCCCGCTGAAACAGATCAACACCGGCACGCGCTCCGCCTCCGCCTTGGCGATGTTCTCCAGCAACTCCGCCTCGATCCGCGCCGCGTTCTCACGGCGATTGAGCCCGTCCTCCAGCGTCCCGTGCCCGGCCGCCGCCGCCACCACGAGCCCGGCCTTCTTCGCCGCCGGCCAAAGCGCCTCGTCGATCAACTCCACGCCCGCGTAGCCCATCCGCGCCGCTCCCGCCAGCAAGGCCTCCGCCTCGACGCCCCGATTCGCGAAACACCACCACGCAAACGACTGCTTCATGCCCCCCGATTCCGCCTCACCCGCATTCCTTCGCAAGCCCCGTGACCAGGCCGCCCGACGTGGCACGGGCATCTTGCCCGTGTTCCGAAGCCCGCGCCCCACCCGCCTCGCCTTCCGCCCCGCCTCCGCCCCTTGTCGCCGTCTTCCGGCTCCCTGCTCCTGGCTCCCTGCGCCACGCTCCAGCGCCTTGACCCTTTCCCGGCGGCCCGGTTGCCTCGACCTCTTGCGTCTACCGCCCCGCACGCCGGCGTGGGTGGCGGACGCACCGAGCCGCCCGTCTCGCGCCACGGGTCTCCCATCCCATCCGCCGTCATGTCCACGTCCGCCGTCGAACCCGCCAACCTCATGGAAGCCCTCGTGTCGCTCGCCAAGCGCCGCGGCTTCGTTTTCCCCTCCTCCGAAATCTACGGCGGACTCAACGGCTTCTTCGATTACGGCCCCCTCGGCGTCGAGCTGAAGAAAAACATCCGCGACTGCTGGTGGAACGACATGGTCCGCCGCCGCGACGACGTCGTCGGCATCGAGACCTCCATCATCATGCACCC
>CAMLNJ010000659.1 GCA_946481225.1 uncultured Verrucomicrobiota bacterium
CGACGCCGCCGGTTTTCTGGAGCCGCACCACGTAGGAGGCGTCGCGTGGCGACGCCGGGCCCGCGATTTCCGACGGGGCGCCGTTGAAGGCTTGGAGAAACATCGCGTAGAAGCGTCCCTGCGAGTAGTCGTAGCCGAGCGCGATGGCCGGTTCGGTGGCGGAGTGATTCACCGCGAAGATGACCGCCTTGCCGCTTCCGCCGCTGGCGGGGATGCGGACGGTGCCGACAAAGGCCATGTCCTGGGCGACGCCGGGGGTGAAGAGATCCTGGGCGCGGGGGCCGGGCAACATGCGGGTGCCTTCGAAGGAGAGCGCGTCGCGGCTGGTTCCGGGGAAGGTCGCGCGAAGCGGACGCGACGCGGCCTGATCGCTCGCAAAGCGCCACTGGGTCGCGCGAGTGGGATCGAAGATCGCGGCGAAGGTGTCACCCACCAGAATGCGCGAGTCGCTAGAGGCCGGGTCGAAACCGGGCATGGTCGACACGGGGTTGGTGGTGGTCGGAGTGGTGGTGGTGGGCGTGGTCGTCGTCGGGGTGGTCGTGGTGGGCGTGGTTGTGGTGGGCGTGGTGGTGGTCGGGGTGGTCGTCGTCGGGGTGGTGGTCGTCGGTGGCGTGGTCACGGTCGAGACGGACCCTTGGAGCGGGAGGTTTTCGATCACGAAGGCCTGGGTCTGGCCGGTGCCGAGCGTGGCGCCGGTGCCGGCCACGGTATACACGCCGGGCGAGACGAGGGTGATCGCGGAGACCTCGCCGGGCACGAAGGAGCCGAAGTCGACGTCGGCGGCGAGCGAGGCCAGGGTGAAGACTTCGCCTTGGCCGTTCCAAAGCACGGCGCTGTCCGTGTAGTCGACGAGATCGGTGGCGCGGCCGCCGATCCAGAGTTTGTCGGCCGAGACGGCGAGCGCGGTGGTGTCCGCGTCGGGAAGGGTTTTGAGCAGGGTGGTCTCGCCTGTGCTGGCGTTCCATTTTGTCGCGGTGTAGAGGTCGGCGATCTCGCTTGCTCCCGCGACGAGCGTGCCGTCGGCGGAGAGCGCCTCGGCCAAGGTTTCCGTGGCGCCGGCGGGACTTTGAAGGGCTCGCGCCGAGTAGGCGCCGTTCACCTCGCTCCAGACCACGGCTTGATTCGCGCCGGCGCCGGTCGTGACGCGGCCGGCGAGCCGCGCGCCGTCGGAGGAGGCGTCGGTGGCGAAGCTCGGATGGCCCGCTCCGGCGGGGAGGGGAAGAGCTTGCGCGGTATAGGCGGAGCCCGGCGCGCCGCGCCAGACGGTGGCGGCCTCGCTCGCGCCATCGACGCCCGCCAGGCGTGTGCCGCCGGCGGAGGAGGCGGCTACGATGCCGTCGGCGGGCGAGCCGGCGAGCCGCGGGATGCCCGCCACCGCGAAGGCGCCGCTGGCGCCGCGCGACCAGAGCACGGGCGCATGGTTGAGCGAAAAATCGGAGGTGGGCATATCGACATATCCGGCCGCGAGCGTCCCGTTGGCGGAAATCCAGCGCACCTCGCCACCTGCGCCGCCGGAGAGGAGGGGAAGGGGAGCGGGCGCTCCGTAGTCGGTCGTGGTCTTGCTCCAGAGCACCGGAGCGGGCGCCTCGAAGCCGGCGACGCTTCCCGCCACGATGCCTGCCTCGGAGAGGCCGACGCCGTAGCCGAAGGAGTCGGCGTCCGGCACCGGCAACACGCGGAGGGTCGCGGCGGGCAGGCCTGCCGCGGAGGACAGGACGAGAGTGGTCGATAGAACGTAGGGACGTAACAGGGAGTGTTGTGTCATGGATTCCCCCATCTTCGCCCTCGGGGAAAATTGCACGCCGGAGCGGAGGCCGTGCCGGCGTTTGATACCCGCTTCGCCAACCTCCGACGGAGAAACACGCAGAAATTGCGAGGATCTACGAGCGGGAGGAACTCTCGGCGAGGCGCGTTGTCGCGCGCGCCGCTTCCGATTCCTCCGGGCAGATCATCCCGCACCACGCCGACCGGCACGGACACAAACGCATCGCGCGGGGCGAAGCGCTCCATCGCCGGCGCTCCGGTCCTCGTGTCATGATAAAACAACTACACATGGGTCCCCGGTGCGGTTCCGGCTTCGGCGCATAGGCGACCTGCTCGTCGCCTCGCATTCCGACGGCGGCGTCGCCTGCTTCGAGTTCGGCCGCGAAAAGCCCGACCTGCCTTCGGTGCTTATCCCGGCTTGGTTGCCTGCCCCGCGGGCTGGGGGGCGGGCCGCGGACGTAAGACCATTTCGCATTCAAACGTATAAAAACCACGCTCGATGGAGGCGGGCTCCGATGTAGGCCCGACCGCTGGTCGGGCTGCCAGACCACCGGCCTGGTCTACAGGTCGCGATCATTGGGTTTTGTTGCGACGGAATGCGAAATGGTATGACCGGCCGACCAAGGAGGCCTGCTCCAGTCCGAAGTCCAGCCGCGCCGCCGTCCGTCCGCCCTCGGTCGGGAAGGGCGCGGACGCCAAATACCATATGGTCGTCCCCGTCGGCGGCGGGGTTTGGGCCTTGG
>CAMLNJ010000660.1 GCA_946481225.1 uncultured Verrucomicrobiota bacterium
CCCAGGGCCTCGCCCTCGTCACCGGCCCAACAGGTAGCGGAAAAACCACTACGCTCTACGCCCTCCTCGCCAGCGCCCGCGACGGCCGGCGCAAAATCGTCACTCTCGAGGATCCGGTCGAATACAAGCTCGACGGCGTCACCCAGATCCAGACCCGCGCCGAGCTCGGCCTCGACTTCGCCTCCGGCCTCCGCTCCGTCCTCCGCCACGACCCCGACGTCATCCTCGTCGGCGAGATCCGCGACCGCGAGACGGCCGACGTCGCCATGCGCTCCGCGCAGACCGGCCACCTCGTCTTTTCCACCCTCCACACCAACGACAGCATCGGCGCCCTCACCCGTCTCATCGACATGGGCGTCGAGCCCTGGGTCATCGGCTCCTCCCTCGTCTGCAGCGTCGCCCAGCGCCTCGCCCGCCGCGTCTGCGTCCACTGCGCCGAGCCCGACGACCTCATCCCGGCCGACATCCGGGCCGAGATGTCCGCCGCCCTCGGCCTCGCGCCCGAGGCTATCCGCGCCCAGCGCGGCCGCGGCTGCCCCGAGTGTCGCGGCACGGGAGAACGAGGCCGCGTCGCCGTCTACGAATTCTTCCTCATCACCGACGAGATCATCGACAGCCTGTCGTCTCCCGTCCGCACGGTGGCCCTCCGCGACCTCGCCCGCCGCCAGGGCTGGAAATCCCTCCGCGAAACCGGCTGGCACAAGGTGCAGCAAGGCCTGATCAGCATCGCCGAAAACCAGCGCCTCACCCGCCGCCTCCAACTCCACGCCTAGCCAGCTTGCCGGTGGACGCGCGGGTCCCTCCGCGCGTTTCCGTTGGGTCTCTGCGTCTCGCTCACACCCCCGTTCCCACTTCCGCCCCCGCGCTCGCCTTCGCCGCCCTCGGCGCCAGCCGCAATCCCCCCGTCAGCAACTCCAACGCGCGTCCCCGGAAGATGGTCAGATCGCTGCTCTCCGTCGCCACGATGTCCGCCCGCCAGCGCCCGTCCTCGTCCGCCCATTCCTGGTCCACCACCGCCCCCGCCGGAATTCGCTTCGCCTCCCCGTCCTCCGTCCGCGCCTCCAACGTCCCCCGGCGCACATAACACACCGCGCGCATCAAGTCCCCGCGCCGCGCCATCGGCTCCCCCTGCTCCAGATGCACCGCGCGCAGCGGCTCGTCCGGCGGCGGCAACACCACGGAAATGTCGCGAGGGAAAATCGCCTCGAAAGTCCAGTCGATCGTCACCCGCAGCCGCCGCATCACGCCCGGCAGCTTCGCCAGGTAGATCGTGCGCCAAAGCCACCATGCGAAGAAACCCTTGAAGTGGAACCCCATCACTTCCGCCACCGCCTCGCGCGCGCCGATCGTCGCGAGCTGTCCCATATACCGATACTCAAACGGCCGCAGCCCCGCGTCCTCGTCGCGATACGTCCTCGGCCCGCCGCCGCCCGCCGCCGCCTCCGCCTTCGATACCCGCGCCAGATTCCTCCCCAGCTGTTTCCCCGCCCGCTGCGCCAGCTGCGCCGTCGGCGGCGCGATCTTCGCCTCGCCGCGATCATTCCACGGCACCGCCGCGCAATCCCCCGCAGCCCAGATCTCGCGTTGCCCCTTCACCCGCATAGTTGGCTCCGTCGGGATGCGCCCCTTCTCCGTCGCGAGCCCGAGCTGACGCGCCACGTCGAGCACCACCGGGCTCGGCGCGTTGCCGATCGTCGACACGATCGTGTGCGTCTCGATCGCCCCTCCGTCCGTGAAGACCACCCGCGAGGCCGTCGCCTCCGCCACGCGCTTTTCCAGGAACAACTCGATCCCGCGCTTCCGCAACACGCCGGCCGTGTATTCGCCCAGCTCCGGACCGATCTCCGCAAACAGCGTCTTATGCCCATGCACCAGCGCCACGCGGATGCGCTCCCCCTTCAACCGCGAATAAAACTCCCGCGCCTCGTGCAACAAATCATGGAGCTGCCCCGCCACCTCCACGCCCGTGTATCCGCCGCCCACTACAACGAAGGTCAGCAGACGCGCGCGCACCGCCTCGTCCTCGACCAGGTTGGCCTCCTCCATGCGATTGATCACCGCGGCCCGCAGCCGCAGCGCGTCCGCCACGCTCTTCAACGGCCACCCGTGCTCCGCCATGCCCGGCACCCGGGAAAGATCCGTCACGCTCCCGAGCGTCAGCGCCAGGTGCCGAAACCCGATCACCTGGTTCCGCGTGAATCGCCCGCCATCGACCGTCAGCGTCTTCCCCGTCAAATCCACCGCCGTCACCGCGCCCTGAAGCACCGTCACCCCGCGGCAAAACTGCCGCAGCGGATTCACCACGTCCGCCGGGCTCAGCGCCGCGCCCGCCACCTCCGCCAACATCGGATGAAACACGAGCACGTTGCGCTCCGCGATCAGCGCCACCCGCCGCGTCGCCTCCTCCCGCCCCAGGGCCGACGCCAGCGCCCGCGCCGCCTGCGCCCCGGCGAACCCACCGCCCGCGATCACGATATCGTAGTGCATGCGACCCACCCAACCCGC
>CAMLNJ010000661.1 GCA_946481225.1 uncultured Verrucomicrobiota bacterium
GACCACATGATCATCCCGGATCCGTTCACGATCTGGCTGGCGGTTTTCGGCGTCGCGGCGGCCTTCGCGTTTCCCGCGTTGCACGGCGTGGAGGCGGCGGAGTTTCCGCTCGTGGCGCATTTGCGTTCGGGAGGGCTCTCGATCCTCGGCCTGCTGATTGGTTCGGCGGTGCTGCTCTGGATCGCGCTGCTCGCGGAAAAGATCCTCGGCAAGGAGGCGATGGGCTTCGGCGACGTGACGCTGCTCGGCGCGGTCGGGGCCTTCTGTGGTTGGCAAGGCGCGCTTTTCAGCATCTTCGGCGGAGCGATCGTCGGGACCGTGTGGGTGGCGCTCGCGGCGCTTTGGCAAAAGGCTTCGGGCAAAAAGGCGCCCATCGCGCCGCGCTCGGAGAACGCGGAGGGCGAGGAAACGGAAAAACTCGGGCTCGGCGTCCACGTGCCTTTCGGCCCCATGCTCGCGGCGGGCGCGGCCATCTACTTTCTCGGCGCGGACCGCTGGTTTGACGACTATCTGGCCGGCCTCTCGGGGCTTTTTTAGCGCTGCTCCGTCGAGTGGGCGGCGCTGTCAAAAGCAACGCCGCCCGAGGCCTCGGGTATTCACGGGCCGTTACAATTAACCTCTGGGCGTGGTTGAGGGTTTGCGCCGTAGCGCGTTTTTAACGCGCGCCTTCCAGATAATACCCCTCCCTCAACCCCACAAATTGCCCTCCCTCGCTCGTCTCAGCCGTTGCTGAGCACCTCGTCGGCCGTTTGCCGCATGCGCGCGATCCCCCTTCGCGGGCTTTTGCGCCACCCCCTCGGTCCGCCGCGTTTGTTCAGCTCGGGCGAGATGTTCCCCGACGCACTTCCTCGCCGTCCCGCGTCTTGAGCGCGCGGTCCCGCGCCTCGGACCGCGGCTTCCCGGTCGCCGCCGAGCTTCACGACCAAATCCCGCACCACCCCTCTCCGATCATGAAACGAACCCTCCTGCGCGCGGCGCTCTGCCTGGCCGCGATCACATCTCTCCTGCGGGCGCATCCCACCAGTTTCAACTCGACGATCACCTACTCCGCGACCCAGCCGACCGGCGGCGGGACGGACATCGCCAGCTGGACCGGCGCCGCCTTCGATGCCGCCAACATCGGCGGTTCCGGCGTCAACGCCGACGGCGGGTCCGACAACGGCACCGCCAACGACGCGAGCACCCGCGTGCTGGATGACGGCATGGCCCAAGGGCAGACCTTCACCACCGGCTCCAACGCCCTTGGCTACGAACTCACCGGCGTCACCGTCCGCGTCGGCGGCTACACGAACAACACCGCCTCCGGCGCGAATGTGACCTCGTGGAATCTCAGCCAAAGCACCGGCCCGATCATCGTCACCGTCGGCAAAATCACCGGCACCACGCACGCGACGCTCTCGATGCAGAACTTCATGGCCGGCGGCACGGGCACGCCCGGCACCGGCAGCAGCGCGAACGGCCCCGGCACCTACCTCACTTTTAACCTGCCCTTCGCGGTCCACCTCGATCCCAACACGACCTACAGCTTCGATCTCTCGACCGGTCGCAGCGCGACCGCCTTCGAGCTGCTCGGCACCAGCGCCGATCCCTACGCGTCCGGCGCCGCCTTCACTCGCAGCGGCGCCACGGTCACGCCGCGCACCGGCGACCGCGTTTTCCAAACCAACCTGACGGCGTCCACCGCGCCCTACGCGCCCTTCGCCCACCCCGGCACCCTTCACACGCAGGCGGACTTCGACCGCATGATCGCGAAAATCGCGGCCAACGCGCAGCCGTGGAAAGGCAGCTACGACGCGCTCCTCGCCAGCTCGTATGCCCAGACCTCGTGGCCGTCCTACGATGTCGACTACATCAATCGCGGTGGCTCCTTGGCCAACAACTACACCCGTTCCCAGCAGGACGCGCAGGCCATTTACCAACTCTCCCTTCGTTGGAAACTCACCGGCGACACCGCCTACGCCGACCGCGCGGTCCAGATCGCCAACGTCTGGTCCGGGCTGCTCGGCGTCACCGGCGACACGAACGCCGCCCTCGCCTACGGCATCTGCGGCTATCTCTTCGCCACCGGCGGCGAAATCCTGAGCACCTACCCCGGCTGGCCCGCCGTCGAGAAGCAGGCCTACAAGGACATGATGGTGCGGGTCTTTTATACCTCGAACATCCGCTTCCTCTGGGATCATTTCGGCACGCCCATTTCCAAGGGCGGCAACACCCACTACCGCCTGAACTGGGACACCGCCAACATGGCCTCCATCGCCGCCATCGGCATCCTTTGCGACAACCGCGCGATCTATCAGCAGGCGGTGGACTACTTCAAATTCGGCCCGGGCAACGGCAACGCCCAGCGCGCCGCGTGGTATATCCACCCCGACGGCACCGCGCAGACCGAGGAGAGCGGCCGCGACCAGCCGCACAACCAAGGCGGCTGGTATGCGATGGGCCTGCTCTGCCAGATGGCCTGGAACCAGGGCGACGACCTCTTCGGCTACGACAACAACCGCG